>CAYSQQ010000108.1:0-3877 GCA_964433275.1 uncultured Thermotogae bacterium | reverse complement strand
GAACCTGACACTAAGTAGTTACTCAATTTTGTTATTTCAACGATCTATGGCTGGCGAAAACTACGTAGTCTAATCCTCGTTTTCTGCCAGTCGCTGTTCTAAATAAGCAACTGCATCGAGCACTGTGGTAAGTTTTTCCGCGTCCTCGTCCGGTATCTCAAGGCTGAACTCATCCTCAAATTCCATCACTAACTCGATGGTGTCAAGAGAATCAGCCCCCAAATCATCAGTAAATGACGCGCTATCAGTGACTTGTTCAATATCGACCATCAGTTGGTCGGCAATTATCGCCTTTACACGCTCAGCAATATCCATTGCTTTTACCTCCTGCAATTTTCTTATCCTCAGATGATAGATTAAAGTTCCCTACCTGATTAGCCGTTATAAATCACGCGCCACAAACACAGAACTTATTTTCCTCATATTTAACTGCGGTTTTACTCTGCAACCGGCTTTCAGCCTTGCTTGATACCTCTTAACCTACGAACCTAACATTTTTTACCTCTCGCAGCAGAGTATATCAATGCGTCAAAACAACACTTCAGCCGTCTCGCTTTGTCGATTATTTCCAACTCTTCATGTAATCTTGGCACTATTCTATTTCATTTAGATGAAGGACTTTAGCATAATATTTTCCCGTAGTCAACAAATGGCCAAAACTCGATTGCAGAGGTTATTTTACGGCCAAGCCGAGTCAGTACCTCTCCCGGCCCAACTTCGATTGCTATCTTAACTCCCATCTCTTCTATGCGGTCGATCACCTGCACCCAGTTTACCTGTGCCGTAATCTGAGTCAATATGAGATTTTTTATTCGGTGCGGATCGGAGAGAGATTCTCCATTGATACTCGACACCAATGGTATACACGGAGAAGAGAATTGGATCGGTTCGATCAGCTGCATTAGCTGTTGCTCGGCTTGTTCCATAAATGGAGAGTGAAACGGCCCAGAGACCGGAAGAGAGATCACTCTCCCCCCACTTCTTGTTGCTAATTCTCCTGCTTGCATGAGTCCTTCCTCATCGCCAGAGATGACAATCTGGGCTCGTCCATTGTGATTGGCCACATTTACCTTGCCGCCTACTTCCCTGCAGATCGCTTCTACTTCTGCCAACGAGAGTTTAAGGATCGCCGACATCCCTCCCTCCCTCTTCTGTGCCATCAAGCGTCCCCGCTGCGCAACTATGCGGAATGCATCTTCCATCTCTAAAATACCACTGCAGACTAAGGCAGTATATTCTCCTAAACTATGCCCCGCCACAACAGCAGGCAAAAGACCCTGATCAATCAGTTCCTCTTTACACATCAGGCTGACAAGCAAGATCGCCGGCTGAGCAATTTCAGTTGAGGAGAGTCGCTGAAGCGGACCATCTTCGATCAGTCGCTGCAAAGGCAACTCGCTTGTTCTCTCGGCTAAAGCGACAAGATCTTGTTTGTCGATCGTTGTGATAGAATTCATTCCTATGTACTGTGACCCCTGTCCGGGAAATAAAAATGCTACCTTCTTATTCAAAATTTCATCACCACCGCACCGTAGGTCACTCCTGCTCCGAACGCAGTCAATACGAGAATTTGACCGCGTTTGATGCGTCCGTCACGATATGCTTCATCCAAAGCCAATGGTATCGATGCTGTAGATGTATTGGCAACCTGATCTATGTTGACTATTATCTGGTCCATAGGAATTTCCATCCGCTGTGCCAGGGCACGCATGATGCGGATATTAGCTTGGTGCGGAATAATCCAATCGACATCGGCAAGTTCTAGTCCCGCATTAGCTAATGCCTCCCGGCTGGAGAATTCCATCATTGCCACCGCGCTTTTGAATACTTCCTTGCCTTCCATCTTGAAAAAATGGCGCCCGGCATCGATCGTCTCATGACTGACTGGAATCCGTATTCCTCCTGCTTCCAGCCGCAGAAGATGCGCTTTTTTTCCATCGGCATGGAGCGAGATTCCCAGCACTCCTTCTCCAGCAGGAGCGCGTTCAATGATCACTGCGCCTGCACCATCACCGAAGAGGACGCAGGTCTTGCGATCTTTCCAGTCGGTAACTCGCGATAGAGCCTCGCTGCCGACCAAAAGAATGCGCTCAAATGCACCTGCGTTGATCAATCCATTGGCCACTACTAATCCGTAAACAAACCCTGAACATCCTGCTTTAAGGTCAAAGAAAGGTATCTGTCCTAAATCCAGCGCTTGCGCCAAAAACGGCGCCGATCCAGGGCTGATCATATGAGGAAAATTAGTGGCGTAGATGAGAAGATCGAGCTGCTTGGCAGAGATTCCGCCGTCCTTTAGCGCCTGTTTAGCGGATTCAATTCCCATAATAGCCGGGTCTGAATCTTGCTCTAAGATTCGCCGTTTTATGATTCCTGTTCGTTGTCTGATCCATTCGTCGCTGGTATCGACAAGTCGTTCCAAATCAGCATTGGTGAGCACCTTTGGCGGCAGATAGCTGCCGATGCCAAGTATACGGCTACTCATCTGTTACTTCTCCCAAATTGTTGCTGATCTGTGCGGTAAGGTCGTTGTGTACAGCAAGACGCGCTACATTGATCGCTGCGGTAATCGCTTTGGCATCGGAACGACCATGTGCAATCACAACTACACCGTTGACACCCAGCAGTGATGCGCCACCATAGCTGCGATAGTCCATCTTAGCGCGCACTTCAGTGAACGCCGCCTGTATTCCTATCGCTCCTAATTTCGCAATAAAATTCTCCTTGATGAATTGCTGGAGAATACTGATAACTGCCGTTGCTCCCCCTTCATATGCTTTAAGGAGTATATTCCCGACAAAGCCGTCACAGACGATTATATCGACCGGCCTTTCCGCTACCATGCAATGAGGTTCTACGTTACCGGCAAATTTGAATGGTCCTTTTGTCAACAGATCGTAGGTGCGGCTCACCAGTCTGTTTCCCTTATGCTTTTCACTGCCGATACTCAACAGTCCCACTGTCGGCTCTGCAATACCCTTGATTGTTTGACAATAAAGAGTTCCCATCAGCGCAAAGCCCGCCAGATGGTTCGGATGGCAGTCGACTGTAGCTCCAACATCGATGACAAGAACATCCTCTCCGATCAGGGAAGGGAAAGAAACAGCAATCCCAGGGCGGAGGATTCCAGCGATCCCCCCTAACGTAAAGATGGAACTGGCGACGACTGCTCCGGTATTCCCTGGAGAGACAAAACCATCCGCTTCATGCGCACGGAGGGCCAGCAACCCTTTTACAAGCGAGGAATCGCGCTTGCTGCGAACCGCCTGTACCGGCGACTCCTCCATCGCAACAACCTGCGAAGCAGGAAGGATGGAGAAACGATTTTCCCTGTGCTCTCCTACTTCCTTAAGAGTCTCTCGAATGGAATCTGATTCACCAGCAAAGACAATCTCAATATCGTATCGGCGTGCCGCCTCAACCCCACCTTTAACTATTTCAGCCGGATGAGCGTCGGCCCCTAAAGTATCAACTATTATTTTCATCATCAACTTCTAAATAATTTATGCCGAGGGCGGGACTTGAACCCGCACGGACGTTAATGTCCACATGGCCCTCAACCATGCGCGTCTGCCAATTCCGCCACCTCGGCGATAAAGTCATAATATTATACCAGCAGTATTATATCAACCGGATCAACTCATTTCCATCGCGGCGCCAGCTGGATTTTCGGTTAATATATCCTTGTTTACTGTGTAAGGACGAATTAAAAATGGCTCCTCACGGTTGAGACAAGGTAGCCATCAGAGAAGGGCTGAAGCGACCAATTTGCGCGCAGGTATATTTGAATTTCTTGCAGCGGCCTGCCGGAGACGGGCCTTGGCAAGAGGCTTGCAAAGCCCGCCAATTAAGAAACAGCGATCTCTCGCAAAGGCGC
>CAYSQQ010000107.1:0-3954 GCA_964433275.1 uncultured Thermotogae bacterium | reverse complement strand
TGCGCCGCCTCGCACACCCGTAAGAAATCAGGTATCGCTGAAGCGATCGATATGGTGGTTCCCAAGGGCAACCAAGGTCATTCGGTAGGGACGTACATTGTGATCGGCATCCTGAATAAGCTCACCTCTCCTTGTTCGCGAGCAGGGATCGCTGACTGGTTGTCCAAGACCGTCCTTCCTGATCGCATGGACCTTGATCTCAGCCTCTTCTCCTCAGCCAACTTTTGGGATCAGTTCGAGAAGATCTGCCCCGAGAAGCCACTCAAGGGGAGGCAGAAGCAGGTCGATGAAGGGAAGTTGGCAGAAGCCGAATTATTTTCGAACGCCGCTGTGTTTCGGATCGAGGAGAAGCTCTGGGAGCGAGTGATCGATCACTACGACGTACCGCTCGATACGATCCTCTGCGACACGATGAACTTCTACACCTGCTTTGACGTCACGCCCCCATCCTGGCTCTGTCGTTCTGGTCGTAATAAGGCCTACCACCATCATCTACGGCAAGTGGGACTGGCACTGGCAAGCACGGTCGACGGCGGACTGCCGATCCTCCACTCTCTCATCCGTGGGAATCGCCATGACGCAAAAGCGTTCCCCGAGTTGCTCACCCTGATAACCGAGCGGCTGGTCAAGTTGGAGCAAGGCACAGAAAAAATCACTGTTATCTTCGACAAAGGGAATAACTCGAAGGAGGATATTGGGAAGGTTGAAGACATAGATGAAATTGATTTCCACCTTGTCGGCGCCCTTGTTCCATCCCACCACTGCAGCCTTGCCAGCCGTTCGCTTGGTCGCTATGAGGAGACCCTTAAGGATCGCCGGCCGGCGCATCGGGAGGAGCGCAGCGTCTATGGTCTGCCCGCCGCAGTGGTCGTTGTCTACAACGAGAAGACCGCTCGCAAGAAGAAATACCGGTTCCGCAAGAAACTCACCGCACTGAAGGCGAAGGTGCAGGAGACCTTCCATACGAAGAACGGGAAGGGCGAAGCTAAGGCCGCCATTCAGCAGGCGATCGATACCCTAGTTGCACCACTCGGATGAGGGACGGTTCCTTAAGGTCACGGTCGGTAGTCGGCGCTACAAGACGCTCTCTTGTCGGCTCGACCGCACAAAGGCAAAACGTAAGTTGCGCACCTTCGGCAAACAGCTGATCTTCACCGACCGCACCGAACTCGCTACCGAGGAGATCGTCGCTCTGTACGAGCAAAGACCGATAGTAGAAGAGGATTTCCGACAGATCAAGGATCTACGATCGCTTGGCAGCCGGCCTACTGCTGGACCGATTCCAAGTTACGCGTCTACACGTTGATCTGTGTGTTGGCGCTGCTGGTGCTGAAGATCATGGTGCGCGAAGCGCATTTACATGGATTTTTCACGAGTTGGAATACACTGAAGACAGAGCTGACCGATCTTGACGAAGCGATCATAGTCTACTCCAACTTACGTTCAGCGAGGGTAATCACTGAGCGCTCAACAGCACAACAATGCTTATACGGCCTCTTTGCGCTGAAGGTCTACCTGTCTGCCGTTGGCACAGGCAGGCGCCCCACCGTAGCTACCCTAACAGCTTCTTGTGGCGATAATCCGTATCTATTCGGCATTATAGCAACTTTATTTCCTCTAATGGCGAAAGTTAGGTTTGAATTTACCTGAATGGTAGTGAGGGTTATTTCGAAGCAACTCCTTCTTCCTGCCTCAACCGCCATATTGGCGGCTATGATCTACAATAACTGGCGACTCAAGCGATGGCGTATAATCACCGTAAAGTCTCATTCTCACGGACCCAGGCGGCAAATTACACCATACCATGAAGCTGTCCGAACGTGAGATCCACCCGTCGAATTGATATAATACGAATAATCGATTAATCTATGAAAAGGCCTTGAACCGGGAGAGCACGACGGCACGCCTTTTGTGTGGTGCTGCCGGCGTTTTGCGGTATAAACGATCATCCGTGAGTTTGGTATGATTGACCCCCTTCTCCGGTTGGCAACGATATCCCTGAATACGGAGAGCCGTCCAAAATGAGCGGCGACAGGGCGGTATTTTCCCTCCTGCACCAAAAACAAAGCTATAGAGAAAGGAGAGTTCACAATGGAGCGTAAAGAAGTATTCGGCCAGATAGTGACCATCCTCAAGCCGTTTGTAAAGAACGAAGAAGCATTCAATGGGATCAGCGAAGAGACTTCCATCCTCAACGATTTACAGGTCAACTCGGCACGGTTGGTGGACATCATCCTCTCATTTGAGGACGAGTTTGACATCGAAGTGGACGATGAATCTGCAGACCAGGTACATAGTATTGGCGATGCAGTAGAGTTAATCTTAAGAAAAATCACGTAAAATGACATTCTCTCAGTGCGATCGATTCTACTTAAAGTTACAACGCGCCATCGGGCTGCTCTCCTTCCCACTTTTAGGAGGCATCGTCATCTGGCTGATGCGCTTTGTGATGGGCTATCGCATACCCAATCGGCATCAGGTGCGCCGGCGGGTAAAAGAATTGCTGCATGAAGAACGCGGCCCGCTGTTGATCTGCGCCAACCACCTGACACTGATCGATTCAGCTCTCATCGAGTGGGCGCTGGCCTCAAACTGGACCTATCTGCGCCACTTCCGGCTCTTCCCTTGGAGTATGCCCGAAAAGCACAATTACTGGCGTAACGTCCTGTTGCGCGTGGTATGCTATTTGGGAAAATGTGTTCCCGTAGTGCGCGGCGGCCCTCCGGAGCAGACTAAGCTCACACTGCAAAAACTACGCTATCTGCTGGAACGTGGCGAGTCATTGTTCATCTTCCCTGAAGGGACGCGCAGCCGTACCGGTCAAGTAGAGACCAAAAATCACGCCTATGGCGTCGGACGACTGCTGACTGCAGTCGAGGGGGTACGCGTGTTGTGTGTCTACCTGCGCGGACACCATCAGGAACGCGCCAGTAACTTGCCGCGACGAGGGGAGGTCTTCTACAGTGATGTAGAGCTGATCACGCCTAGCTCAGTGCATCAGGGGCTACGTGCAACACGGGATATTTCTACTCAAATTGTTGAAAAACTTAGCGAAATGGAGCAAAAATACTTTGCGGCCATCCGTCCTGATCGGGAATGATGTCGTCGACTTGAGCCTGCCTGAGACGCAAGATAAGGCTCATATTCTGCGCTTTATAAAGCGCGTCTGCACTCTGAAAGAACAGTCCCTTCTGGACGAAGCCCAAGCTCCGCATCGCATGTTGTGGGCTCTATGGTCGGCAAAAGAGACGGCGTACAAGATCGCAAAGAAACGCCGACCTGAGATAATCTTCTCTCC
Organism: uncultured Thermotogae bacterium; assembly: GCA_964433275.1. GTDB lineage: Bacteria > Bipolaricaulota > Bipolaricaulia > UBA7950 > UBA7950 > UBA7950. The sequence goes on along the minus strand of CAYSQQ010000107.1, from coordinate 656 downwards.
TATCAGATTCGTTGTGGAGCCGGTGTCGCTCTTCCCCTGCAACGGTGAAGCCGTGGTGATGGGGAACGTGCGCCACCGAGAAACAGAGATCCAAATTTGCTGGCACTGCACCGGAGAATATATACACTGCGTGGGAATTGGGGCGGATAAGCCTTTGGAGGAAGTGCTCACGGCAGTCGTTCGCGAAGGCAACCGATCACTGCATAAGGAGATCGAAGAAAAGCCATTATCATCGAGAGAGGCTCTTTCGGCGCTTTCACCGGCTTCGCAGCGGGTCAGACAGCTGGCAAAACAGTTGTTGGCAGTGCGAGGTCTTAGCGGTGTGGAGATCGTGCGTGAGCGGAACCGGGATCGCTTCGGCCCGCCGCGTGTTTGGCATCGCGGGCGACCATTAGCGGGATGCGATCTCAGCCTGTCTCACCATGGGAGATTCGTCGCAGCGGCAATCTGGGTACATGCGACTAAAGAGATGTGAGAAGACGGGCGCCGTACCACTACGGCAATACCGTTGAAAGAGCGGCTGTGATCAGGCCTTCCGAATAACCCGCTCTCCCGCCCCGGGCATAAATATAGTTGACTCCTCGACGTTTCGCCGGCCCGTGCCGATGTAGCAGACAGGTGTGGGTAGCTCAAGAAAAAGACCTTCGGGGGCAGAT
>CAYSQQ010000106.1:0-4058 GCA_964433275.1 uncultured Thermotogae bacterium | reverse complement strand
AAATGGAAATTCCTCTACTTTCAAGGTGCGAAATTGGTTACATTTCGTGCCGCAAAATTTACGCCAGAGGGAAACCAGGAGGAAGGTTGACTCCCTGAGTGAGATCCCCCATCGTTTGCTGGCTGATATCTTGGGCTTTATTCTGCGCCTCCTGAATCGCTGCCACAACCAGGTCTTCCAACATCTCAATATCTGTAGGATCAACGACCTCTTTCGCGATTGTCAGACCGGAAATTTTACCATGGCCGGTAACGATTGCAGTAACCATTCCACCGCCGGCGCTTGCTTCCACTTGCAGTTTTTCCAATTCGGCCTGTTTTTTTATCAAATCTGTTTGGAGACTTTGTGCCTGCTTCATCAATTTACCGAGATTTCCGATTCCTTTCATCATTCCTCCTTGACAATTTTACCTGCAAAGACTTGGCAGACAAGTTCCGCCTTCTTCTGCAGATCTTCGGTTGGTGAAGGACGCCTTGTCACTCCATCGGCGAATCTTATATCAACATCGATCTCTGATCCCAAGTATCGCCGGACCACTCCTACCAAATATTGGAGATTTTCTCGTTTCTCTAAACTCTCTTTGTGAAAAGAATACTTGCGATCGAATGCAATCTGTAACCGGTTTTTATCTAACCGCGGTTCTCCTTCAGAGAGAAAGGCGGCAATAGATATCCTTTCTTGTTCTATCACGTTAAAGATCGTCTCCCATTGCTTGGCGAAAGAATCATCTGCTGTTTCTCTAGTAGGAGTTGCTTCGTCTGCTGCGTGTCCGTTCGGCGCGGGTAAAAGAGGGGGCGTATTAGGCCGCGATCTGTGCCCGTCGTTCTGCAATTTGTCTGCTGCTTGGGTCGGCAAATCTGTTATTGTACCGCTTTCCCGCGTGAAAAGACCCAACTCACTCATAATACCTAATATCCCAACTTCAACTACAATCCGTTGGTCGATCGATCGCATGAGATCCTGTTTCAGCAGAAGCAATCCCTGGCAAAGCTCAATACATTGCGCCACAGTCAGGTTTGCTTTCTCTGTCGCTTCTCCATCGCACACAATCATATCTCGCACAAAGGAGATTAAATCTCCGAGAAAGAGTTCGATCTCTTTTCCCCGTTCCACCAAATCAGCGATCTGCAGCAAAACTTGCTGGTGATCGCCCTGAGTAAGAGCATTAAAAAAAGACGCGACAAACACAGGTTCAACTGCACCGAGCATCTCCAGCAGATCTTGTGCAATGATCGGTCCTTCCTGCGCAAAGGCAGTTGCCTGTTCCAGCATTACCAACGGATCCCGTAACGCTCCATCCGCCTTGCGGGATAGGAGAGCGACCGCCGCATCTTCGATCGCTATCCCTTCCTGTTGACAGATATCCTTTATCCTCATCTCTATCTTCTCCGGCGGAATCTTTTTAAAATCGAACGCCTGGCAACGCGAAATAATCGTCGCCGGCAATTTATGTGGTTCAGTGGTGGCAAAGACGAACAGAACCCGCGGCGGCGGTTCTTCCAGTGTCTTGAGCAGGGCATTGAACGCCTCGCTCGTTAACATATGGACTTCGTCGATGATATAGACCTTATAGCGTAAATCAGCCGGCGCAAAGTTGACTCCCTCTCGTAATTGGCGGATATGATCTATGCCACGATTGGAGGCGCCATCGATCTCCATTACATCGAGAGCGCGTTGATTGCTGATCATCGTGCAATTGGCACAGCTGGTACATGGTTCGCCACCGGCGGGATTGAGGCAATTGACCGCTCGCGCGAGGATGCGCGCAATAGTCGTCTTCCCAATTCCCCGCTCTCCGGCGAACAAGTAAGCATGGCTGATTTCACCGGTTAACACAGCATTCCGCAGGGTTCGTATGATCTCCTCTTGTCCTATGACTTCGGAGAACCGTTGTGGGCGCCATCGCCGGTAGAGTGATCTGTACACAGGTCTATTCGTCAATTCACATACACCTCGGGTTGTAAACACGAATACTCATTTTCACTATCTGGACGTCGCAATTTCCCCCTGAAAAGAAAAATCCTTTTTTAGTTACCGAGAACAAGCATACGCAAAATTTACTCAACGTATTGCCTGGTCGGGAAGACTGGATTCGAACCAGCGACCTCCTGCTCCCAAAGCAGGCGCGCTACCAAGCTGCGCCACTTCCCGTATTTTCACGTAATTTAATTTAAGCAGTACAATTATAGGCGAAGAGGCGTGCACGATCAATGGTATATGTGATGGCTGCGGATCAAAACGCTGTGTTCTTCGGTAATTTCGCATAACAAGCATCCAAAATTTATCCGTTTGACAAAAGCAGACTATTTTGGTATTATTTTATCAGGATAGGAGGAGAGATGAACGACTATATTTATTTGGATAATAGCGCAACGACACCAGTTGCAGAAGAGGTTATAGAAGCAATGCTGCCCTATTGGCATACAGAGTACGGCAATGCATCCAGCCTCCATGCGCTCGGCCGCCGGGCACATAGCGCTATGGAGGAGAGCCGGGCTCGTTTAGCAGCCTCTGTAGGCGCGTCAGAGAGCGAGATCATCTTTACAGCAGGCGCCAGTGAAGCGAATAATTTAGCGATCAAAGGACTCGCCTTCTCTGGCATTGATAAACACCATATCATTACCTCCCAGATTGAGCACCCTGCGGTGTTCAAAGTCTGTCAATGGTTGGAGAAACAGGGATTCACTGTCACTTATTTACCGGTCGATCAAGCGGGAATGGTCGATCCTGATGAACTTGCCGCTGCGATTACCGACGATACTTTACTCGTCACTATCATGTACGGCAACAATGAAATCGGAACAGTACAACCGATCTCACAGATCGCGGAGATATGTCATGCACGGGGAGTCATTTTTCATACCGATGCCGCACAGGCCTACGGAAAGATCCCCCTCTCAATCACAGATGTGGATATGTTGTCTGCCTCAGCGCATAAACTCCATGGCCCAAAGGGAGTGGGGATGCTTTATCTGCGCAAAGGGATCAAGCTATCACCGCTCATCCAGGGAGGAGGCCATGAGCAAGGTCGTCGAAGCGGCACAGAGAACATCGCTGGTGTCGTCGGCTTTGCCAAAGCAGTGGAAATTGCCTTTGCCGAGATGAAAGTGCTCCGTAAACGGCTGGAAGAATTCCGAACACAATTGATCGAAACGATCGCTGCTATTCCAAAAACAAGCCTCAACGGTCAGCGAAAAGGATCTCTGCCTCATATTACCAATATCAGTTTTATGGCGATTGAGGGAGAGAGCTTAGTGATGAAGTTAGATGAGCACGGAATTGCAATGAGCACTGGCTCAGCCTGTTCTTCTCCCACCTTGGAACCGAGCCACGTGCTGCTTGCAATTGGAATACCAATTGCAATGACCCATGGGAGTTTACGTATCAGCACTGGCCGCCAGACAACAACAGAAGAAATAGAGAGATTCCTTACTATCCTTCCCCAGGTGGTCGAAGAGTTACGGGATATCTCACCCTTCAAGATAAATACCAAGACCAGGTGATATTAGATGTATTCAGAAAAAGTGATAGATCATTTTCGTAATCCACATAATAAAGGAAAATTGGATGAGTACAGCGCAATCGGTAAAGCAGGAAACATCGCGTGTGGTGATGTGATGTGGCTGTACATCAAAGTGGGACGCAACGCAAACAATGAAGAGATCATCGAGGATATCTCATGGGAAACCTTCGGTTGTACTGCTGCTATCGCTACTTCCTCAATGGTAACTGAGTTAGCTAAGGGAAAGACACTCAGCGAGGCGACCGCGATCAACAACAAGGAAGTGGCAGAGACGTTGGGGGGGCTCCCGCCGATCAAGATGCACTGTTCGCTGCTGGCTGTCGACGCGCTGAGTGAGGCAATCTACAATTATCTGCAGGCGAAGGAAGACGTGATTCCCGAGTTATTGGTGAAGCGGCATGCTCATGTAGAAAAAGAGAAGCAGGAACTTGACGAGCGTTATTCCGATTATATTTAATAAAAACTCCTGACGTTGGAATCAGACTAAAAAGAATAATAATGTAACTACTCAGGTGGATAGACTGAAGGTGGAAGG
>CAYSQQ010000105.1:0-4113 GCA_964433275.1 uncultured Thermotogae bacterium | reverse complement strand
GGTAAGAGGTAATGGGTAAGAGGTAATGGGTGAAGACTGGTGACTGGCGACTGATGACTGACCGCCCTCGGCGGCCGGTCGCTTTCCCCGACAGTCAACGGTATTTTACCGCAGAGCACAGCTTCTCAAATTAAAAAATTTGATTTTTACTGGTAGCAAGATAAAATGGTAATCTGGGTTGGATTTAGGAGGGAGGAACTTTGTAATGCAGATGGCGATGGCAGAGGTGCGGGTCGATCTTGCCCAACTGGGTAATAATATTACGATCGTGCGAAAGCAGATCGGTGATGAGATACGGTTGTTATTTCCGGTGAAGGCTGATGCTTACGGACATGGCGCGGTACAGGTTGCCAAAGCAGCCGAAGATGGAGTCGATTATTTCGGCGTAGCGAGTGTGATTGAAGCGCAAGAGCTGCGTCGAAATGGTATCAGTAAACCGATTTTGATCCTCTTCGGTGCACGCCGCGAGCAAATTCCTCTCTTAGCCGATAATGATATTACTGTTTCGGTGAGTGATGCAGAGTTCGCTTGCGCGCTGGGAGAGAAGGCGCAGAATGGACGGCCTAAAGTCCATATCTGTGTCGATACAGGAATGGGACGACAGGGAATTCTCCCCGGCAAGGCAGTTAGTCTCATCACGATGATCAAAGAGGATGATCTCCTGGAAGTGGAGGGGATATTCAGCCATTTCAGCGTTGCATACAGCGCTGCTCCTGAGCACCGCGCTCATACACAGCGTCAGCTCCACTCTTTCCTTAATCTGTTGACCGATCTGAAGCGCCGAGGAATTCTTCCGCCGCTGCGGCATATCGCCAATTCCGCCGGCTTGTTACAATGCGGAGAGAAGGTATTCTCTCCTCCGCTGAATATGGTGCGTCCAGGAGTCTTGCTACACGGCTATTGCGAATTTTCTGCCGCGTGGACTGAAGCTATAAAGCCGACAATGTCGATGCATACCTGGATCACCGCCATCAGAGAGATACCGAAAGGCTGTGCAATCGGCTATGGTTGCACTTACCATACTTCCACTCCCCGGCGCATCGCTACTTTACCAGTGGGATATGCCGATGGGATGATCTGGCGACTCTCCAATCAGAGCGATGTCGTGATTCGCGGCGAACGAGCGCCGCTCGTGGGAAGGATCTCCATGGATTTAACAACGGTCGATGTGAGCGACATTCCTGCCGTAGCTGTCGGCGACGAAGTTGAATTATTAGGAGTCAATCAACCTGCTGATCTGCTTGCTGACAGAATAGATGCAGCGATCGAGGTGGTCTTCACCGCCATATCAAAGCGAGTCCCGCGTGTATATGTCGGTGCATGACTGGTTGGAATTCCGTTGAAATTAGCAGTAATTCAGAAATACGTCCGCCGCAATGTAACGGGGTCGCAACGTCAAACATCGCAGAGATAAGACTCAGAACTTTCTTTCCCGCGAATCTTTTTAACAACGAATGCCCTTGAATATCTTTACCATCTCATTGTGCACTGTTCGGTTCGTCGCTAATACTCCTCTTTCCGCATCGACGAGCGGTTCTCCGTCAAGATCACTCACTTCTCCTCCTGCTTCTTGTACCAATAATGTGCCAGCAGCTACATCCCACGGCGCTAAGCTGAAGTACCATGCTGCGTCCAACCTGCCTGCTGCCACATAGGCAAGTGCAAGCGCTGCAGAACCACAGTTCCGTATCGCCTGTGCATGGGGCAGGGTAGCTTTAAAGTAGGGATAGTTGGCAACAGCAAGCGAATAACGCGACGAAAAACCTGCTTCGATAAGGGATCCATCGAGAACGGATTGTCGACTGACGCTTATCTCTTCATCATTGAGCATTGCTCCTTTCCGAAACAGAGCAGTAAAGAGTTCATCTCGACTGGGATCGTAAATAGAGCCGATCTTTATCTTCCCATTGACTTCCAATGCAATGGAGACGGCAAAGTGAGGATAACCGCAGATAAAGTTGTTCGTTCCATCCAGGGGATCAATGATCCATCGGTATGGTGATTCGGCAGCGCAACTTCCTTGCTCCTCGGAGAGAATGGCATGATCAGGGAATGCTGCTCTTATTCCGTCGATAATCAACTTCTCCGCCGCTACATCGAATTCTGTCACCAGATCGCGTTGATGCGACTTTGTTGTCACCTGTTTTTTTCCACGAGATCCCTGCTTCAGTAACGTGCCTGCTTGACGGGACAATGATACTGCAAGATCAAGCGCTACTGTATATTCTAACATCAAATTCCATGTAATAGACGATCGGCGTTCGACTGCGGTAAATGAGCCGCAATGATCGCTCTTCTCGTCTGTTCAATGTCATAGTCAATGCGGTGAAATTGCACCCACTTCTCATTTTTTGTCAATTCTGCTATTGCAAAGGCGGCCCGCGAATCACTATCTCGTGGTTGCCCTACACTCCCTGGGTTTATCAGATACTGCATCTTCTTTTCCAGTTTCAGTCTCTCTTCGCCCCCAGGTTGGTACGAGACTGTAGCTTGCTCTTTCCTAAAGATAAATGCTCCTGGAAGATGTGAATGGCCGAAGAAGGCTACGTCTCCTTCCAGCTCCATGAAGACGGCATAGGCGGTCAAGGGGGTGGTAATGTATTCCCATAATGGATCACGCAGACTGCCATGGAATAGAACATAGTGATCAGTTCGCACAATAAGCGGCAACTCCGCTAACCAGGCACGCTGTTTAGCGCTGATGGTCGTCGCTGTCCACTCTACTGCTAATTTCCCTGCGGCAGAGAAAGAATTAGGATTGAGCATATCTGCCGCCGCTGCATCATGATTCCCTTGAACGATACAGGCATCGACATCCTGCAGAAGATGAATGCATTGCGCTGGGTACGGCCCATAGCCGGTTATATCACCGCAACAGAGTATCTGCTCTACTTGTTGTGTATCGACTACAGTAAGGACAGATTCCAACGCAGCTAAGTTACCGTGAATATCAGACAGGATAGCAATACGAGTTTTCAAAGTCGCGCCCGGACAGCGGTCAGACAAGAGGATGAGAGCTTCTTACTCCGTTCTGTCAGTTCATCGTTGAGCAGGCGAGAGCGATCGGACAATTTCCGTTCTTTTATTTGATTGATATTGATCATTACGTTCAACAACGCGCCATCAATTGCTGCCTGAGCCAATAATGCCGCCACTCCTATATCGCTAACTGCTGATCTGCTTCCAACCTGGACCAATTCATCAAGATGCGCCAGAAGATCGATACAAGTCTGCGCTGTTTTCAGAGGCACTTCGGCTGCTCCGGCCAATGCTTTGTCGATCACGCGGCGGCGATGATCATCTTTCGGAAGACGGTAGGCAGTCATCACTTTTTTAAACGCTTCTCCATCCTCTTCCGCAAGGACGAGAAGGCGTTCACGCAACTCGGTAGATGCTGCAGCGATCCTTTCTAATGCCGGATTATCCGATTTACCGGCCGTTACCGCGCAGACCATCGAAGAGAGACAGGCAGCAACAGCTCCGGTGAACGCAGCAACGCTGCCTCCTCCTGGTGTTGGGTCCTTGGCGGCAATTGCATTTAACAAACCATCTATTGATTGTTCTGTGAGGGTGTTCATCATTCATCTCGATGCCAATAGATTCGCACTATTTGTCCTGCCGGCATTCTCTTTATTTCCAATGTCCCTTTGCAGGCGCTGTAGATCGCCTTTCCGATCCGCATTGCTAATTTTTCCGTCGTCGTTGCGATTTCAAGGTGTTCACCCTTATCTTTAACCCACATTATCCGGTGTAAAGGACGTGTAGAAGCAGCGGCTCGAGCTTGATTGTTAGCGATATTGCGAATCTCTGTCCGTTGCTTGTCGAGGTATCGGCCGCTCAATTGGAGCAGCCCTCCTGGATAACGATCTGCTTCTCTCCGACATGCCGGACAGAGATTGGTGTGCGCTTTTGCCGGTCGCTCTTCCTCTTTATGTTGCCACCGTCCGGCTCGATACACCAAATCACATTTTGGACAGATGGTCGGTTCAGGATACTTCTGCCCTTCGAAGTATAAGTTCTTGCTCTCACGCCCTACGTTTCCCTGACGCAATCCCTCTTTCATCCTCTATCACCTCGCTCTAATGATAAAGGAAAAGATGGGTTGGTGCAATT
>CAYSQQ010000104.1:0-4120 GCA_964433275.1 uncultured Thermotogae bacterium | reverse complement strand
ACCTTGAACCTTGAACCCCGGAACCGTGAATCTGATAACCTGCTCGGGGTCGGGACCGACCCCGAGCACCTGATAGATCCGTTCCCCAGATAAAACGTCGAAGCGCTATTTTGGGTTGATGAAAACAGTTGCTTTCCCTCTCTAAACAGAGAAGAGCCCGGTTTGATAGCCTGACTTTATCCTGGCGGCTTTAATCTTTGCGCAGCAGGCGTTTTCTGTTATCATTGATATAAATGAGTCGCTATCCGCTTGTCGTACTCGCTATAGTATTTACCGTTGGAGCAGTCGGTGGAGTCTATCTCTCCCTGCCTCCTGCCCGGGTCATCCTTTTCTGGATCAGCTTTGTCCTATTGGCCAGCGTAATCACGCTCCGCGTAATTTATCCACCCTTCCGTTTCACCGGAAGAGGAGCTATTCAACTATCGAAGCTAATAACGATCGCCTTGTTGTTGGTTGTGCTCTCTCTCGGGCTGCTGCGCGGAACATTCTTTGAGATTCCTGCTGATCCTCTCTACCGCCGAGCAGTCGGTCTACGCCAGGTCGAAGGCATGGTCGTTGATTATCCTACCTTTGGCGGTGGGCGGGTGGTATTCGTTATGGAACCGGATCATATTGACGGCCGAATCAGAGTGGTGCTGGCCGACGAAGCGGCCGCAATAATGCCGCAGTATGGCGATCGCCTCCGTATCGCCGGTCAATTCAGCGTCCCTCCCCGTCATATCGGGTTCGATTTCCGTGCCTTTCTTGCCCGGCGACGCATATTCGCCACCATTTGGATCAGCGATCCGGCTGAAATAGAGGTGATCGGACAAGGAGGAGTCCCGATTCTTCGTTGGGGGTTCAGGGTTCGAACTAAGATCTACTGCGCAATCGATCGTGCATTCTCCCCGCGCAGTGCCGGATTGGTCAAATCACTCCTCTTTGGCGATCGAACCGGGTTGACCGATGAGATAAAAGAAAGCTTCCGCCGGACAGGGTTAATGCATCTCCTTGCTGTCTCCGGCCTCCATTTAGGGATACTGCTGGCAGGATTATGGTTTGGATTACGACTTATGGGGATTAGAGCGACGATCACTTATCCTTTAGTGGGAATCTTTGTCCTTCTTTACTTGGTGATCGTCGGACCGCGGGTAAGTTTGCTGCGCGCAGCGCTCATGTTCTCATTCCTTGCTCTGGGAAGCGTCCTCGCTGATGCGGGGATTATCCTCCGGCGATGGGCCAGATCTTACCAAAGCTTGGCTGCGGCAGCGATCGTTCTCATCGCTGTCAGGCCGACCGCCCTATTTGATGTCGGGTTTCAACTGAGTTTTGCTGCTACAACAGCAATAGTATTCGTCTTCGACCGCAACGTGGGAATCGGAGCAGCAATCCGAAATCAAGCCGCCAGATTGCACAAGCAACTCCACTTACCAGAGCGGATCTGTCGCTATCCTCTCGACTTATTGCTCGTCAGTGCAGCAGCGCAGCTCGGCGTTATTCCGATCATCGCCTACCACTTTCATCAGATGCATCTTATCGTGCTTGGTGCGAATCTGATCGTCATTCCCCTGATCACCATCACCCTATGGGGAGGAATGCTTTTTTTGGTCACGATCAGTCTACCCGCTATCTCTCTTCCACTGGCTGGAGCGTTGGATGCGGTTCTCCTCACACCGATCGTCGCCATCGTCGGTAGATTGGCGCAAATCCCGTTCGCTGCGATCACAGTCCCGTCGCCGGTTGGAATTTGGTTAGGATTAGGGGTAATTGTCATGATAACCATCTATCTGTGGCAGCGTTGGCGTGATCAATCGTCGTGCACCTTATAATCGATATCGATCGCTTCCGGCGGGCGTTGGGACAGGCGACGACGGCCCAACATCCAATTTGCAACGAGCAAGAGACCGATTAGATCGGTAATTGGACCCGGGATAAGGAGGAATAGACCCGCTAGCAGCGGTCCCATTTCACGTAATAGGAACGGCAGTGTAATTCGTTTTTGCCAAATATCAAACAACACTAGCTGCACTATTTTCTTCTTACCCAATATGCACAGTATACCGATCCCGAGCAGGGCGGTGATGATAATCATCCCAAATAAAACCACCCCACCCAGTATTTGGGTTAATTTCACCAGGAAAAAAAGTTCGATCGCAATGATCGTTGCCAGGAGAATAAATATCAATAACGCCATATAATAGATCAAAGTAATGTTACCAGCCAAAAGTAGAACTCGCAACTATACATATGACTGACTTGCTCTCCAGCGCCTGCTTGCAGTAAGATTACATGTAACTGTTGTGCCACTAAGAGAGCAAGTTCACAAAGACGATACTGGAAAAAAGGTAAGAGAAACAAGGATTGAAGTATGAGAGAGCGAAAACTTAAGCGAACTTTATGAACTTCCACTTCCTTGGCAGCTAAATAATTACGATTACACCAATATTGCAGAAAGGACTGAATGGATAGAAGCGCGCGTTATTACTTAGTAGGGCTCAATATGATCCCTGTTCTTACTCCCCGCAGAAAGAGGATATTGCGGGCTCATTTCTCCTCTCCAGCGGAGATTTGGCACCTCTCTCCACAACGACTGGCTGCGATAGCTGGTATTACCGAGGTTGCACCGCAGATCATTGCAGCGCAACGTACAATATCGATCGATAAAGAGTTTGAGCAAGCAGCGCAGATGCAAATCAAGATTGTAACTATCCTTGACCCGGATTACCCGCAGCTGTTACGTGAGATCAACGACCCTCCTCCCGTCCTTTACATCAAAGGTCAATATACCAAAGAAGATGCGATTGCGATCGGCATCGTCGGAACGCGTCGCGCCAGTCAATACGGACGAATGATCGCGACTAAATTGGCAAAGGAGATCTCGCAACTGGGGCTGGCAGTAGTAAGTGGCATGGCAATGGGAATCGATACAGCAGCTCATTACGGTGCATTACAGGCTGGCGGACGGACAATAGCTGTCCTCGGCTCCGGGCTGCTAAACATTTATCCGACGATCAACCGCCATCTGGCAGAGAAGATATCCTCTTCCGGCTTGCTGATCAGCGAGTTTCCGCTCCACAGCCGACCATCTAAATGGACATTTCCCCAACGGAATCGAATTATCAGCGGCTTGACACGGGGGATAGTGGTAGTAGAAGCTCCGCTGCGCAGCGGAGCTCTGATCACCGCCCGGTTCGCATTAGAACATGGACGAGAAGTCTTTGCCGTGCCCGGCAATATAACGAATACTGGCAGCGCCGGACCAAACCGTCTAATCAAGGATGGAGCAAAATTAATCGAAACCGCGGCTGATATCGTTGATGAGTTTCCTGATCTTAAACATCTACTCGCACCGGCAACAGCGGATAAGAGTCGTTCGAACGCCTTGCTCAGCCCCCAAGAGAGCGCCATCTATAAATTATTGGGGCTGGAACCACTGCACATCGATGATATCATTAACCGGGGTGATCTCTCGTTTGCTGAGATATCGCATGCATTGCTCACCCTCCAGATGAAAGGTTTGATAAAAGAGATAGACGGAAAACGTTACGCGCGTAGTTTATAGAACTTTGGCGCCGATAGATTGATTGAACCACAAACAGGGGTGTTTATACCTGCTGTTTCTTCTTTAACTTAGGAGGTAAAAATTCTGATGATCCAACAACGCACATTGGTCTTGCTGAAACCCGATGCCCTGCAGCGGGGGTTGATCGGCAAAATCATCACCCGCTTTGAAGCGAAGGGATTGAAGCTCGTCGCGCTGAAGATGATCACCGTCGATGAAGAGTTAGCGCGACATCATTACGTTGAACATTTAGAAAAGCCATTTTTTCCGGAGCTGTTGCAATTCATCACTGCAGCGCCAGTCGTAGCGATGGCTCTGGAAGGGAAACAGGCAGTAGAAGTAGTGCGCGCTTTGATGGGAGCGACCAACCCGCTGGAGGCTCTGCCGGGAACGATCCGCGGTGATTTCGGATTGAATCTGACAAAGAATATCATTCACGGGTCTGATTCTCCCCAATCTGCAACACGTGAGTTGGAAACTTTCTTTACCGGCGAGTTGCTCGATTACAACCTCTCTCTCAACGAGTGGGTGCAGTGAAATCGTCCTGCCGTTTATAGGAGCGCTATTGGAGTTTAGTGG
>CAYSQQ010000103.1:0-4124 GCA_964433275.1 uncultured Thermotogae bacterium | reverse complement strand
TCTGGCGCACGGCTCAATCGTCTTAAATCTCTATTTATTGGTGTCGGCAGTGACAACATAGCGGGCAAGGATTGGCAATAGAAGAATCGTTATCGCTATCAGGGCGAACGTGATTGTCCAAAAATATGCTTCGGTCATATGGATTATACCGGTCACATAACGCATTCCTTCCACAATATAGGTGAGCGGTATCACTCGGCTCACCGCCCGCAAAGCTGCCGGCATCAACTCGATCGGAAACCAGATCCCGGCAAGGAACATCATCAACGTCGCTGCTGCGTTGGCAATATTAGTGGCTGCCGCCGGCTTCCGTGCGATAACAGCAATCAACGTGCCCATTCCCATCGATCCCAGTGTTCCTGCCGCCACAAAGATCGTATAGCGCAGCCAATCAACCTGGAAATACAGATCAAAGATGGAGATGGCGACAAATAGTGTGATCAGGGTGGAAATATACACGACAAATAGTTGCACGGTGATCACTGCACCAAGGAAGTAGATTGGTCGCATCGGGGTGACGACCATCCGTGTCAAGATGTTGCGTTCTTTCATCGCAGAGAGGTGGCCGGCAACTGTGAATAATCCGGCTGAGAGAATCGTAAAGGCGATGATTCCCGGCACCATAAGAGTGAACCAGTCAGCGGCTCGCGCTCGACCGAGCGCCACTCGCTCTATGCTAAGGAGCGGTGCGACCCCTTGGTGCGCGAGGTTGAACCGCGACCAGATTCCACGCGCGATCTGCTGAAAACCGTGGTTCTCGTGCAATCGCAGCGGATCATAGAGGAAGCGAAGCCGTGTCCCATCCCAGAGGAGAGCGAAATCAACTTCTCCTTCGGCGAGCGCCGCTTCAATGGCCGCGCTGCTGGTGAACGAGACAACAGTGATCGCTCCTCCTTCATTGAGCGCCGCCTCAATCATCTCTCTGTCGACATCTGGCGGCGTAAAGAGACCGAGGCGAGGACGTTCTCCATCACCGCCCATGATGAAGCCGAAGAGAAGGATAAAGACGAGTGGGAGCAGGAAGGTAAAGCTCAAGCTTGTCTTGTCACGCAAAAAGACCATAAGCTCACACTTCAGAAGCGCGATGAATGATCTCATTTTCCCACATCCCATTGGAGGCGTTTGCTGGCCCAGATAAGCGAGAAGATGATCCATAAGACCGGGATGAGAATCGTCAAATAGAACGGAAAGTGAGTTGGAGCGACTCCCATGCTCGCACGCAGCCCTGCTGCTAAATAAGTAACCGGATTGATATAGACGAGAACGCGGATCACCAGCGGCAGATCAGCAACAGGGAAGAAGAGCCCGCCGAGGAACATCATCGGCATGTTGAGCATGCTGGCGATCGCCATCCCGGAATTGGGGCGCTTGGCAATCGCGGCGACGAAGAACCCGAACGCAATAAAGGTGATGAACGCAAGCAGCAGAAAGAAAAGCGACCCCGCGCGAAGAAAGTCGACCGTCGCTCCGAAGACGAACCTTCCGACCAGGAGAAGGAGCACAAACTGAATAGCGCACAACGCAAATTGGCTGAGAGTGAAGCCACTCAAATATCCAGCAGTACTCAAGGGAGTCACCCAATAGCGCCGCAGGATCTTCATATCGCGCGAAAAGAGAATGACCAGCGGCACGTTGAACAGACCAGTGGACAGAAAGCCCATCAGGATAACGCCGGGAAGGAGAAAATCGATGTAACGCATCGGCGTATCAGCAGCGGTTCCGACCATTACAGTCTCCATCGGGATCATCGCCTGCGGATCCAGTCGATTGGCTTGGGCGAGAATCTTGCGATCGACTCCGGTGAAGATCTCCTCGATGATCGATGCCGCCATCGCAGAACCAATATCACCACGTGTGTAGTAGAGCCTGACCAGCTGCTCAACAGGCGCTGCTTCCCCGTTTATGATTCGCTGCATGATCGCAGCGTTGAACCCCGTTGGAATGACAATTATCGCTTTGCGGCGGCCGTATATGAGCGCTGCTTGTTCGAGTTTGAGAAATTCTGCCGGCTCCTCGCCTGCTTGGGGCTGGTAGAGGGTGAAGAGTGGCTCTTTCCCTGCTTCCGGAGCTGTTGACAGATCAACGAAGATTTCGGTTATCATCGCAGCGAAATCAGGCCCGATCGTGTCGGCGTCTGTGTGCGCCTCGTTTACCAGTGTGATAGGAAAATTGATCTCCCCTGGGCGGCCGATTCCACCGAAGATGAGCGTCAGGATGGCAAGGAGAAAGATCGGAAAGGCAAGAAACCAGAACAAAGAGTCCTTCTCGCGTAGATTGGCGATTAACTGCGCCCTACTGAGCGCGATAACCATCCGGCATTTATTTTTCATCGTTAGTCCTATTTTATTGTGTTTATTGAGTGCAAACATCCACTTAAGTTCGTCGCTTGATTGTGCTATTTACCTCTAACCCTTTACCTGGAGTTGATCTTGGTTCTATTCGCGCAGCCTTCTGCCGGTGAGGGATAAGAAGACGTCTTCCAGGTCTGGTTGCCGAATGACCATATTCTTCAGCGGAATCTCTTTCTCCTGTGACCAGTGCAGCAGATTGTCTAACGTTTGCACCAAATTCGTACTCTTTACAATGACGAGCTCTTCGTTGACGGTGAATTCATTACTGAAGCTATTGATTGATTGCAACTCCTGTTTGTCGGCGCCACCGGAGTGAAACTCAATGATCGTCTCCTGTTGCAACGCAGCGGTAAGCTGGCGCGGAGTTCCTGCAGCGATGATTTTACCATGGTCCATAATGCAGATGTGATCGGAGAGCTTCTCTGCCTCTTCCATGTAATGGGTGGTGAGAATGATCGTCTTGTCGCGCGCTTTGAGCGACGAGATTATCTCCCAGATATTCCGCCTCGCCTGGGGATCGAGACCGGTCGTCGGCTCATCAAAGAAGATCAACTCCGGATCATTGATCAATGTGACACCGATCGCTAATCGCTGCAGTTGACCCCCGGACAGATTCTTGACATAAGCCTCTGCCTTCTCTTCCAGCGCTACTTGTGCCAGTATCTCTTGTGGCAAGCAGGAATTTTGGAAGAACGAAGCGAAAAGAGTAAGCACTTCTTTAACCTTGAGATAACGCTCAAAGTTGGAGTCCTGAAGCAGAACCCCAATCCTCTCTTTGACAGTGCGCGTTATCCGCTTGAGCCGCATCCCGAAGATCTCTATCTCGCCGGAATCAGGATCTCGGATCCCCTCGAGGATCTCCAGCGTGGTCGTCTTGCCGGCGCCGTTCGGGCCCAAGATAGTGAAGACCACCCCTTTAGGAATCGCAAATGAGATGTCATCGACCGCCCGTACTTCTCCATAGTATTTCTTCAGTTTATCGACCCGTAATAGCAGCCCGTTCTCTTGCACCATAAGATTTTTCACTCCTGTGTAATAGGAGGGCGCAAGGTGCGTGGGTTTGTAGTCTAACATCCACGTTCCTTGACCCACGGTTCGATCGTCTTGAGAACCCAACCCTCTTTTGTTGTATCACGGCGATAGTTTGCATGTTAACTATCCTTGCTTGTCCAGATCCTTTATTGTCTCGGCGAGCCATTCCTCTTCTGCATTCATCATCTTGATCCCATATTTAAGGATTACCTGAGCATAGAAGGGATCGATACCATACTCCTCTTTTGTGGCGGCTTGAAGCTGTTCTAATATTCCTTGCATATAATAAATGGCTTGCTCGCTGGTCTGTTGTCGCGTTTGCAGGGCTGTGATCACTGCATCGCGGGGGATGTGTTGGGCAAAGGTAAGAGCGGCATTGAGCGGATCATAATATGGTTCTGTCGTATGCAGCGCCTTCCGGATGAGTTCTTTCAGTCTTCTCTCACCTTGACAGGAGAGCTGATAGACCTGCCGTTCCGGCCGGGAACCGGTTTTCTCAGAACGGGCCGTGATATAACCGGCGGTTTCCAGTCGATTGAGTGTCTTATACATCGAGCTCGCCGCAAGATTGATATATTGTTCCATAGCTCGGTCTTTAATCAGTCGCTGAAGATCATAGCCATGCCGCGGCCCTTCCATTAGTAGTCCTAAAATCACCAATTCGTTGTAATTCATAATCTTATCATAACTCTTTTAGAGAATAATGTCAAGTGGTATATTCTCAATGATAGTTACCAAAAG
>CAYSQQ010000102.1:0-4219 GCA_964433275.1 uncultured Thermotogae bacterium | reverse complement strand
GCAGGCAGCCCTTTTACCTTGCCTGGAGCGTGAGGACCCTTATTTTATTAAACCACGGTTATCGAGTCATTATTCAGTTGGCAGTCGATTTTTCCCTGTCTTTTTATTTGCCTCTTTCTCTTCTTGCTGTTGGCGGCGCAAGAAGGTTGGGACCTCCAGATTGGCGGTTGATATTCGCTCGCGCTTCTTGCGGTAGGCACGCACCGATTTTTCAGCGACCGCTTGAAAAGCGGTAGCAATAACCGTAATTTGCAGACGACCAGCCAGTTGTTCATCTACCACCGCGCCGAAGACGACTTCACATTCAGTCGCAGTCGCTTTGCGGATCAGGTCAGCGGCTTGGGTCACCTCGTCTAAACTCATGTCTGTTCCACCAGTTACATTCATGATCAATCTCTGTGCTCCACGGATCGACCCACCGTCAAGCAGCGGGTTGGAAGATGCTAACTTTGCTGCGGCAAGGGCGCGCCCTTCTCCTTCTGCCTCACCCATTCCCATCATTGCTGTGCCTGCGTTGGCGAGAACACTGCGGATGTCGGCGAAATCAAGATTAACGATGCCCGGAATCGTTATTAAATCAGAGATACCACGTACTCCCTGGTATAAGACACTGTCAGCGAGCTCAAATGCTTGAATCATCGATAATCCTTTTGGGGCTGTCTCCAATAAACGATCATTGAAGATTGCAATCGTTACATCGGCGGTCTGCCGTAATTTGAGTAATCCTTGCTCGGCTCGCTGTTGGCGGATCGTCCCCTCGAAAGAGAATGGTTGCGTGACTACCCCAATTGTCAATGCTCCTGCTTCCTTCGAGATCTGGGCGATCATTGGAGTAGCGCTGGTTCCTGTTCCGCCACCAAGGCCGCAGGCAAGAAAAATGAGATCCATCCCTTCGAGGAGAGATGAGATTTCCCAGCGAGATTCTTCTGTTGCCAATTCGCCTTTCTTGAGATCACCCCCCGTCCCCCTGCCAGCAGTGATATCCGCTCCCATTTGTAATTTCTTGTCGGCCGAGGAGATACTTAGGATTTGGCGGTCGGTATCGAGTGCGATCAATGTGGCGCCGCGGAGCCCTTGTTCTTTCATCCTGTTGACCGCGTTTACCCCGCCGTCTCCAACCCCTAATACAGCTATCTTGCTATGAAGCTTGCGTTTCTCTTCTATTTGGCTGTCTTCACTCCCGGATCCAGCTATCTTGGAGTGAAGCTGGCGTTCCTCTTCTACTTGATCGAGTTCTTCGATCAACGGCAGTTCTGTTATAATGACGTAGCGTTTTCCCAATGTTTCTCCCACTATCTTCTCTAATTTAGCCAGTTTCTGATAGCAGTACTCTTTCTTAAATTCGCTGTCCACCCTGATCTTGACAGTATCTTCTCCCAGGGTAATGTGCTTTGAGTTTTGCGGGAGGCACGCTTTGAGAACACGATCATTCAGCAAAGCGAGCGCTTTGCGCCATAGATCGTTAATTTGTGCACTATCCAGTCGTTGTTGCGCCATCACTTCCTCCATTTTATCTTTGCGTGACATTAAATCATATCCAATTATTTTATTCTCTAATGAAACAATGGAAAAGTCAATAGCGATCTATAACCATAAACTTTTTCCGTCTTTACGGGCCGTTACGACTAACAGGCAACTTTCTACCGTACTTGAAACTTAAGTATAAGACTCCACCGGCAAGGAGACCTAACAATAACCCATTCCCAGTGCGCAGCAGCGAGAGATAAACAGGTGTATGGGCATGGGCAAAGGTGTTGATGATTGATACTTGTCCTACCATTCCCAGAACGACAGCGATGCTCTTAAAACTGCTCGCTGCACTCGCAGCAGCGAGGAATAAGAGCGGGTGGCCGAACAGAAACTCCTTGAATCGCGGCCGCGCGTAAAGAGTCTCTTCCAATAAGTGCCGAATATTCCTTTCAAATTCCAGATATATAAACCCGTAATCACCGCTGCGGAGAATAACGACCGTTAATACCACTATTACTGCCGCAACAACGGTTAGCTTGCTCGGTCTTAGAAAACGGGATAAAGGTCTGTAAAGAGAGCCGCAGCCAACGTGGCGATAATAAATAATCGCAGTCACAATCAGAGGAAGAGAAAGGGCAAGTTTTACGCCGCGAAATTGATACACCTTGACGAGAAAAGCCGGCGAAGCTAAAACAGCGCTGATGAGTAATCCGGCGCTTAAGGAGATAAGGGAGAAAAGAAAAACCGTTCTTATCCCCCCCGGCCAACCTTTTCTATTGATCAACCGCGGCAGCAGCAGAAGTATGGCGAAAGGTGGTATAAGGAGGGCGATCAGCAGGGCGATCGTCTGTCGCGCAACGACGCTATCAAGCGGAAGAACAAGCGTAATTCCAATTGCGATTATACTTCCCAGCAGGTAAATAGTCGCTCTTTTCGGTTGTAGCTCCAGAGCGATGAGGACCAGCAATGCGATCACACCGATACTGATCAAGGAGGGAATCAACGGACTTTGCGGCAATGGGGAAGATATTGGCTCTCTCGGTTGAAACCCCATCTTGCTCACTACACTGTGTACTTGCGCAAAATAAGCGAGGTTCTCCACCAAAGATAGGTGAGGAAGCGGCTGGAGAATGAGACCACGGATATTTCGTTCACGAACAGCGCGACGCCACCGGGCGATTATCTCCCTCTCTTCCATTTGCATCAGCTCTTCTATTGTTATTTCATGAAAGCGGATCACATCGCGCCATCCCTGACGCCATAGGCGCTGGATGATGGTTAAGTCAGAAAATTCGATCGTTCCCAGTTGAATCGAAGACTGATCAGGCACGGATTTATCAGTGATTACTGCTGCAAGGCTGCTCATCCCATCTTGCAGCTTGATATCGGGATCTAATACGATGATTTGCGGGTGGACAAGGTCGATCAGCAATTGCCACTCTTCCTCCGATTGCCATACGTGATCGACAAAGAGGTAGAGAGAAAGGCCGGCAGCATTTATCTTGGCAGAAATAATTGCTATATCAGCGATAATCTTCGATGTGGGGAGCAGAATACTGTCTATTCCCGCTTGCGCCAATTCAGTAAATGAAAAAACCTCGCTGTTGCAACACCGCTGGTCATAATGAACCGCCAAAGTGATACCGCGATATTCTGCCTCCCAAGCGATTCGCTCTTTGTTTGCCCACAGAGCCGCGCTCAAGGCCAATACAAGCGCCATCCATCCTCCTATTCTGATATAACGCTCCATCTTCATAAATAAACCAACTTGCATCGAAGAGACCAAAAACGATTTTGTGAATACAACATCGTAAAATTAAAATTTCTGCGTCAGTATTCAGCAATTGTAATCAATCAAGGGGATGTCAGTCGTAATCACTTCCTGTTCCAAATAACGGGTTCCAGGGTTTCGCTGCAGCCATTTCAGTCGCCGCTGATTGAATCGCTTTACAGCCCAGTTTACTTCGCTGATCCAACGGTTCAAGCAGGACGGGTCAGCAGTCACTACAAACTCAGCATTGGTCCGCGAGATATTCTTCTGTTCGGCCACCAAAAACCCTGCCAGATACGCAAGTGAAATAACGCTGCTTGGGCTCGGTACTAACAACCGAACCGAACTCTTCGCGCGCTTGTTCAACCATCATAGGAAACTCAGGCTATCCTTGGCACGATGGATCCTCCTTGTCGACATCTTACATTATGTCCATCATAATACCCTATAACTAGCTGTCCTGCTTTTGCTGTTTGTCAAAGTACTGTGGCAACTTTCAAATGATCAGTGAATCGAGCCAACACACACCATTCATCAATGACATTTGCGGCCCAAGGTCGGGGCTGGTATGACCAAATGTATTCCAGCTTATCTTTGCGGATCAATATGGTGTTTATCACCTTATTCAGTTCGCGCAGCTGCTTTGACTCTTCCCGATCTTTTGTGGCAGATCTGGGAGTGATTCTTCCGTAACAGATATTGGATCTCTTTAAACGGTTCCTCGCTGTTTGGCGTGGGTAACCGGCCCAGCGATGCCATACGTCTGGACGTTGAGAGGTTGGGAAGTTATGAAGTTGAGAGATCAGAAAGAATTATCTTAATTTCTCATCTTCTCATCCTCTCAGCTTCTCTTACTGCGCCCACGCCCGCACTCGGAAGGGCACAGCCCCGCAAAAGCATACTCGCGCCGAGGCGCAGCGAATGCCAAGGAAGATCCGGGCAAAAGCACGAATATATTGAGGGGGCTTAAGCCTGGGA
>CAYSQQ010000101.1:0-4231 GCA_964433275.1 uncultured Thermotogae bacterium | reverse complement strand
TACCTGTGTGATAAGATTGTGAAAATCACCTTGAAACTCTGTGCAGATTTCAGTAAAGTAATATAAATAGCATGCGAAATAATATTATACGAACTATATTGATGGGAAAGCAACGCACAGAAGATATAACAGAAACAGATAAAGCTACTGCAAGTCAGTTACGAAAAAATGATGGATCCTCTTCCCTTCCGAGGGGGCGCGTCAACAAACACCAGGAGACACTAGTCACATGGCTCTGGCGCTATCGGTGGCGAGTGGCGGCTGGTCTCGTCGCGCTGATACTGTTAAATGGAGTCAGTCTGATTATTCCGTTGGTTATTCGTGAGGCAATCGATCTCTTTGTCCGCGGCGAAAGGGGATATATTCGCAGCGCCCTGCAGATTACAGGGTTGGCATTAGCTACACTGGGATTACGTTTTCTCTGGCGGTATTTCCTTATTGGCACATCACGCCGTATTGAACAAGCATTGCGGAGCAAATTTTACTCGCATCTGCTCCATATGAACACTTCGTTCTACAATCGAACAAAGACCGGCGACCTGATGGCTCATGCCACAAATGATATCGACGCTGTAACAAGGGCATGTGGTTTTGGTATATTGACGTTGATCGATCCGATCATCTTAGTTCCGTTTGGGCTGATAATTATGTCTTCGATCGCTCCCCGGGTGACGCTCTATGCGATCCTCCCGCTTCCATTTCTCTTTTTACTCCTGTTCGGGGTTGGAAAGGTGATTCACCGCCGCTTTCGGGCAGTTCAACAGGCATTCAGCCACGTGATGGAAAATGTGCGCGAGAATGTTGCGGGGATTAGAGTCATCAAAGCATTCGCGCAAGAAGAGGGGACAAACAGTGCTTTCAATGTGATCAACACTGAGTTGGTCGACAAAAACATGCACTTAGTCAAGATCTGGGGGGTATTTCAACCGCTGATCTCCTTGTTCGGCGGGATGTCACTGGCGATCGTCCTGTTAGTCGGTGGCCGCAATGTGATTGGCGGAGATCTCTCGTTGGGAGATTTCGTTGCGATCGGTCAATACGTGATGATAATCTCTTGGCCGATGGTCGCCTTAGGTTGGGCGGTGAACCTGATTCAACGCGGTCGCGCATCACTGCAGCGGATAAATACTATCTTGAACACCAAGCCAGAGATCAGCACACCCCGTTATCCTAAGTCGCTTGGTTCATCGATAATCGAGTTTCGTAATCTCAGCTTCGGTTATAATAATCGAAAACCAGCTGATAACTCCAACAACGATCAGTGGGGAAGCGCGCGTCGCAATCAAAACGGCAGTGAGATAGTCCTGCAAAACATTGATCTTATAATCGAAGAGGGGATAACGCTGGGAATCATTGGCCCTACAGGAGCAGGTAAAAGCACCTTGATTCGCCTTATCTTGCGAATATGGGATCCACCTCCCAGAACGCTCTTTATTGGAGAAACCGATGTGCGTGAGCTTTCGCTGGAAGACGTGCGGCGACAGATCAGCGTTGTGCCACAAGATTCGTTCCTCTTCTCTACGACTTTAAACGAGAATATTCGATTCGGGCGACCAGAGGCAACGCTGGATGAGATCAAACGTGCCGCCCAACTGGCAGGAATATACGATGAGATTAGGGCGTTTCCACAAGGATTTGACACGATGGTCGGAGAGCGGGGAATCTCTCTCTCTGGCGGGCAGAAACAACGCCTTGCCATCGCCCGTGCGATAATCCGCGATCCCCGAATCTTGATCATGGACGATTCCCTCTCTGCAGTCGATGCAGAGAAAGAAGAAGCAATCCTGGATAATTTGCAAAAGATATTTGCTGCGAAGACATGTATTGTGATCGCTCACCGTGTTTCCACAATCGCAAATTCCGACAAGATCATTGTGATAGATCAAGGCCGAATAGTTGAATCGGGCACGCATAACACCTTGGTGCAGGCAGAGGGAATATACAGCAACCTTTACCGGCTGCAACAGATTGAAAAAGGATAGATCCCCTGTAGTCGGGCTCGTCTCTGAGCCCGACAAGAAAATGGAAGGTCTAACTTGCACTTTTTCGGGGTCAGGGACGACCCCGAATACCTGATAGACGGGGTTCGCTGAATGAATACTTACACCTTTACCGGCTGCAACAGATTGAACAAGGATAGATGGTAAATGGATTATAACATCGAAGATGAGAAATTAGGACAGGCATTCGATTTGCGTCTGATACGACGGCTGATCAAATTCTTAAAGCCATATAAGTTGATGATTCTAATCGCAGCAATACTGGTCTTCGCATTGACGGTAATTGAAATAGCAATGCCATACATCACGAAGATAGCGATTGATCGTTATATAGTCCTTCCGTTTGCTGTCGCCACTTTACCGGCTGAAGAACCGATTGACGCGGCTATTATCCTCTTTCCCTTGTTACCTTCGCAAGATGGATTAAAAGAGAATCCATACCTGGTCGATCTACGTTCTCTGCCAAATGCAACCCGTATCCGCTGGCAAGCAGACGGATATATAGGACCCGAACGGTATCTGTTCGTCGCAGTCGATACAGCAGCAATGGCCGTTGTCAGAGGTCATACTGAATTATTCATCCCTTTGCAAGGAGGGTATGCGATCAGAGAAGAGAATTTTGTTCTCTTACCGCAAAGCGATCGCGCATTACTACGGGAAAGAAGTCTTCATGGGATCTCGCTGCTGGTCATAGTATTGGTAATAGCGCTGGTGATGCGCTTTGTGATCAATGCAGTACAGGTATATATTCTCCAACTGACTGGACAACGAGTGATGTATGACATGCGGCATCAGATCTTTTCCCATATTTTACGCCTGCCCGTCCGCTTCTTTGATCACACTCCGGTCGGTCGTGTGGTGACCAGAACGACAAATGATGTGGCAGCGATAAATGAGATGTATACCATGGTATTGGTCACTGTCTTTCGTGATTTCTTTCTCATCATCGGGATCTTTATCATCATGTTGCGCATTGACTGGCAACTGGCATTGATCATCTTCGGATTTACTCCGTTCCTGTTTCTCGCAGCGCGCAAGTTTCGCAACCATGCTCGCGAAGCTTTCCGTAATGTCCGGCGCTCGCTCGCCAAGCTGAATTCTTTTATACAAGAAAGTATCTCCGGCATGGAGATCATCCACCTCTTTGTGCAAGAAATAAAGAGTAACTCCCGTTTTTCCAAAGTTAATGCTGAAAAATATCAGGCAGAGATCAAGCAGATGCTGAGTGTAGCTGTCTTTAACCCGATAATGGGCCTCATAGGCTCAATTGCTATCGCAGCGATAATCTGGTATGGTGGATTCGATCTTCTGCGCGGTGGATTGAGCTTTGGAACACTCGTTGCGTTCATCGCCTATAGCCGTCTTTTCTTTCAACCGATCATGAACTTGTCACAGAGCTACAACGTCCTCCAAGGAGCGATGGCCTCTTCAGAACGGATTTTCTTGCTGCTCGATGAAGAAGAAGAAGTTTATGGGCAAGGACGAGTAATCCCTGATTTTAAAGGCGAGGTAGAATTTCGCGATGTCTGGTTCGCGTACAACGAGGGAGAATGGGTTCTCCGCGGAGTATCTTTTAAGGCAGCAATAGGAGAACGAGTGGCGATCGTCGGGCCGACTGGTTCAGGCAAGACGACGATCATAAGCCTGCTGTTGCGGCTATATCCGATTCAACAGGGTCAAATTCTGCTCGATAACGTTCCTATCGAGCAATTGGATATAAAATTTCTTCGCTCGCAGCTATCCGTTGTCCTGCAAGATGTTTTTATCTTTTCCGGAGACATCATCGACAATATTCGCTTGAAAGCTGCGATACCCGCGGAAGAGGCGATGGCAGCCGCCAAGTTTGTCAATGCCGATTTTATCGACGATATGCCGGACGGCTACTACACAGATGTCAGAGAACGAGGGGCGATCCTTTCAACCGGTGAACGGCAGATTCTCTCCTTTGCCCGCGCCGTGGCCTTTAAACCGCAGATATTGGTCTTAGATGAAGCGACAGCGAATATCGACTCGCATACGGAAAATCTTATCCAAGATGCGCTGCGTAAAATCATGCAAAACCGTACCTCGCTCGTCATCGCGCATCGCTTATCAACGATCCGCGACGCAAACAAGATAATCGTTCTCAGTAAAGGCCGGATCAGCGAGGAAGGAACCCATAAACAGCTATTAGAACAGAACGGCCTTTACGCGGCGCTCCATGCGCTCCAGTTTGCTTCGACACAGGGTTC
>CAYSQQ010000100.1:0-4235 GCA_964433275.1 uncultured Thermotogae bacterium | reverse complement strand
ACCATTCACCATTTACCCTCTTAACTTCCCAACCTCTCCTCTCATCTTCGAACTGTTGTGCGATGAACGGGTATCCGATGGCCTGAAAAAGAGTCTGATCCATGCTATACTGTCATTAGATTAGTTGTCCTATGTGCGAAGTTAAAAGTTGCAGGGCTATTCGTAAGATCAATACAAGGAACAAAGAAAACTGGTTCGCAGTTTCCCATTCCAACGAACTTGTGATCTCCGGTCTTGCCTTGCAACATGAACTCTTAGTCCCTTTACGGCTAAATAATTGTAGAGAGGAGAGAGAATGTCAGCTGGGAAACTCTTATCAGGAGTGATGATATTCTTCGTCCTGGTATCCGTGGCTTACATCGTGACTGCTCAAGATACAGGTGTGGTGGAGATCGTCTATTTCTACGATGTAGGTTGTCCTGATTGTGTGCGCATCGCCGCTTTTCTCGCTCGCATGGAAGAAGAGCATGCCGGCCTCCTCATCCACCGAAAGAACATCCGCACCGACAATATAATCAGTATTCTACAGCGATTGGAATATCTCTATCAGGTCAAGCCGACGTCAGTGCCAGTGATCTTTATCGATGAGCAAGTCTTTACCGGCGCCGGACGGGCGGTCAAGTTCAGGATCGAGCAGGAGATCGCCCGTGCATTCGCTGCCGGGTCGATCTCACCGCTTGCTCGGCTCGCTGCTGCTGATATCGCAAGGGAAGGTATAGTCCATGCAGTGACGATCCCGGTTGTCATAGCTGCAGCTGCTGCTGATTCGATCAATCCATGCGCATTTACCGTCCTGCTCCTTCTGTTGGGAACACTAAGCATAGCAGGCAAGAAGAAACGATTGGCGCTCATCGGCATTGCGTTCACCACTGCGATCTTTATCTCCTATTTTCTGATCGGAATCGGCTTATATAGCGCAATTGGGGCCGCTGATATCCAGCGGATTATCTTCCTTGTCTCGGCTGGTCTGGCGATTCTGCTCGGAGCTTGGAATCTAAAAAACTACCTTTGGGCAGGGAGGTGGTCTGCAATCAGAGTTCCGCTTGCATGGCAGTCCACGCTCCAACGGATCACCACTAACATCGCATCGGTCCCGGGCGCTTTTGTTTCCGGTTTCCTTGTCAGTTTATTCCTCTTGCCGTGTTCCTCAGGCCCGTATATCGTCATCCTCGGCCTCCTGGCAGAGACAGCAACACGCAATCACGCAATGGCTCTGCTGGCGTTATACAATTTGATCTTCGTGCTGCCGCTGGTCATTATCACCATGGCGGTTTCAGCGGGATATATCACGACAGCACGTGCTGAGCGCTGGCGAACAAATCGGCAGAGCCAGTTCTCGCTGGTCTCGGGAGCAGTGATGTTAACTATCGGAGTGGGGATGTTAGCAGCGATGAATTTTGGCTTCCTGAAATAATGAAATCGTTTAAACGGATACTGTTGAGCTTGCTGTTCCTGGTAACAATAGGCGGATATGGGGCGATACCAGAAGATCAAAACCCGATCATCCTCTTCTTCTACGCTGTGGAATGTCCGGACTGCGAAAGGATGAAGAGCGCATTGTCAGATATTCTCTCTCCTTATCCTGACATCCTCGTCGCTCACTATGATATCGCTTTAAGAGAGAACTTATTACTGCTGGAGAACCTCGCAGCAGCATTCGGCATCACACCGGCGCGACTGCCGGTGATCTTCGTCGGAGATAGGGTAATCATCGGGGCAGGTCGAGCAGTGGAATTGGAACTCAGCCGAGCTGTGAGAGAGTGCATCGAAGTCGGCTGCCGCTCGCCGTTGGAAAAATTACGCCAAGAACGACTTGCAGGGAGAGAAATATTAGTTATTGGAGGACTGATCGCGGCGTTGCTCTTCTTCCTGCTGATGCGATGAATGACAGTCGGTACGAGTTTTTACAACTGGAATTTCGGTGAAAAGAACAACAGAAGAACTACTTTACGATTTGAAAAAGACGACTGATCCAGCCGCGATATCCACATTGCGCGAAGAGGTCGTTTCCCGCCATATCGGATTGGTAAAGTCGATCGCCGCTGAGTTTCGCAGCGCCGGTGAACCATTGGATGACTTGATCCAAACAGGGTATATCGGTCTGCTCAGCGCGGCAGCCAATTTCGATCCTGCCCGCGGAACAAAATTCACTACCTACGCCACTTACCTCATCAAAGGGGAAATTCGCCATTATATTCGTGATAAATACTCAACTATTCGTATTCCGCAGTGGATACAGACTTTAAGCAACAAAATGAAACAAGAAGAAGAGCGGTTCTTCCAGGAGAAGGGACACCCGCCGACGATAGCTGAATTGGCGCAGTCGCTTAATTTAACGACAGAGGGAATAGCCGAAGTATTGAAGGCCCGCGACACAATGACCTATATCTCCATTGACCAAGAACGGCGCCAGTACGATCCACGCCCCCTTGCACTTGATATCAGCAAGATTTATTCACGCCAAAATACGGATTTTCCGATTGAACGCCGGATGGAGATCATTGCAGCGATAGAGAACCTCACGCAAATTCAACGCGATATCGTCACCGGTCTTTTCTACGAAAGAAAGAGCCAGCAAGCATTAGGTAAAGAGTTGAATCTATCGCAACGCCAAGTATCGCGGTTGAAGACTCAGTTACTCGATAAGATCAAAGAACGTTTTGCCGCAGTCCCCACAGATAACAACTGAAATTTACAAAGGATAGGCATAATAATAGTAAATGGTGAATGGTGAATGAAGACTAATGAAGGGAGGGGGATTAAGGGGTAAGGAAAAGAGGTAATTGGTGATTAGTGATTGGTGATTGGTTAAGAAAAAGAGGGAAAGAAAAATACCTGTAGGGGCACGGCAGACAGCATTCAGCAATCAGCTCTCAGCCATCAGTAACTTACAGGCGTGAGTCGGCAAACACGAGTCCGCTGACTCTGAACTACGAACCACGAACTACAAACCGTTTCCGAACCGTGAACTCTATGAATCCTACGAACCCAAAAATTAACCACAGAGAACACAGAGAACACAGAGAACACGCGGAGAATAAGAAATGGATAAGAAAATTAAAAAGATTATTTTTTCTCCTCCCTCTTTCTTCCTCTCAGTGCTCTCTGTGGTTTCTTTATGAACCCCATGAACTCTTTCCGAACCCTACGAACTCTTTCAAGGAGGAGATACTATCAAACAAATGTCAGCACAACCTGATTTGGAACTGGGCTTTTTGCATTTATTAACATTGATCGGATATGCTGTGACAAAATCACAAGAGAGTGTAGAACTATTTGAGAAAGCCGACAGCGAAGCAGGATGCCGCTGCCTGATCGCTGTCATCGATGAGATAGGTAACTACATGAACGAGACCTCTAAAGATCCTCTTTTGCAACTCGTTCCTATCGCTCATGATACTCTTAACACCCGCTTGCAGGTAGTTAAAGAGAAGTTAAGCGAGGTAGTTAAGTTCTTTCAACCGACTCTCCTTGATCACCGGACGTGATGACAAAGACAGCAGTTATAACCGGCAGCGCCACAGGGATCGGACGAGCAATCGCTCGTTATTTGGCAGCTGACGGGTTTACGATCGTCCTCAATTATCGGCAGGATGACCGCTCCGCAGAAGCGGCGCTTGCAGAGATCAAACAAGTAGCGCCACTTTCATTCGTTGTCCAAGCTGATGTCGCTTGTTCTGCCGGAGCAAAAAAATTGATTTCGACTGCTGTAGCTGAATTAGATCATATCGATATTTTAGTGAATAATGTCGGCGCTTTTCTACTTAAGAAGTTTGACGAGACGACCTTAGCCGAGTGGCAACGCATCATCAATAGCAATTTGACGAGCGCCTTTCTCTGCACACAGCAAGTCTTACCGATCATGCGCCAGCAACGCAACGGACATATCGTTAATATTGGGATGGCTAATGCAGAGGTCCTGCGCGCTGTTCCCAATACGATTCCCTACACCATTGCCAAAACAGGAATATTGATTCTGACCAAATCACTCGCCAAACCAGAAGCGCGTTATAATATCAGAGTAAATGCCGTCAATCCCGGGGTGATCACTACTGCTTATGATTCTGTTGAAATCCCGCTTGGCCGGAGAGGAACAGCCGCTGATATCGCAGCTGCAGTTGGTTTTCTCGTCTCTGATCAAGCAAAGTACATCACCGGCGCTATCATAAACGTCCACGGCGGAGTATTCTTATAGCATTCGGTGGGTTCAATAAGACGGTGTTGGGTGTTGGGTT
>CAYSQQ010000099.1:0-4289 GCA_964433275.1 uncultured Thermotogae bacterium | reverse complement strand
ATTAGTAATAGTTAAAATACTTAATTTACTGGGAGTTACAAGTAAATGGCACACGACCCATCAGAAATATTCAAAGTGTTAGGCGCAGAAACGCGTGTCGCAATTATCGAGGTATTGAAATCAGAAAAGGCCGTTGGCGCCACACGTATCGCGAAAATACTGGGCATAACTCCTGCTGCAGTGTCACAGCACCTGAAAATATTGAATCAAGCCGGCCTTGTCAAAAAAGAGCGAAAAGGCTACTGGGTCCCGTATTCTATCGATGAGGAAGCATTGGAAAATTGCCGCTGCTTATTGAACCGAGTTTGCACATGTAAATGCAAAACAATCGACCGCTTCAGTCAACGTCAGTTGAACCAGGCAACTTTGGCCGCACTGATAAAGTATGAACAAGAATTAAAAATAGAGCTATGTAATATTCGGGCAAGGATCACAGAGATTGAGACAAAGAAACAGTAGAAAATTTTTTGCACATTCAATTAAGTAATAACCTGAATACTTAATTAAGTTTTTGCGCAATCAGTTTGGCGGATATTAAAGAAAAGGAGGTGATAAGAGATGTATCAACCTCAAACAAGTCACAGAAGCCTTCGAGGTCACGGACATAAGTGCGGATGTGAATGCTGCCATTGCAAATGTGGAGATGGTGCGTTCGCACGACGGTTCATTACCAGACAAGAGAGACTGGAGAAGTTGGAAGAGTACAGAGACCAACTGAAACAGGAACTTAAAGGCGTCGAAGAACGTATCCAAGACGTAAAGAATCAGTAAGTTCAATCGTAACTACAACCGCAGGGTGACGACAAACAAGCAAGTCGTCACCCTGCATCATTGGTTGTCTGAATGTTGTTTACTGCACGGAAAAGATTTATACTTGCATATCGTTATTTTGTTGTTGGTTAGTTGATCCAGAAGATGAGTCCACAATAGCGGAAGGTAACAGATGAAATGCACACTTGTCTCTCAATATCGCCCTCTCTTTGCTGGAAAGGTAGAGTTGATAGCAGCAAGAAGCGTTGAAGGAGAATTTGAAATTATGTCCGGACATGCACCGTTGATAGCTGTGCTTAGCTGTGCTCCGCTGCGAATCAAAACAACCACAGAGGAGTATTGCTACGCAGTGCGTTATGGTCTGCTGCGAGTGAGCTCTGATCAAGTATCGATTCTCACCGAAGAAGCGCTTCTTCCTGCAGAAATCGACCGCGAGCAAGTAATACAGCGCCGCGCCAAGATCACGACTTTACTTCAGTCTGCTGATGAGGAAAACAAAGAACAGCTAACCGATGAACTGGCTTGGCTGGAAGCACAGATAAAGGTTAAACGAGCGCATGAATAGACGAGTAGTTGTTACAGGCCTTGGCCCGTTGACGCCGATCGGCACCGACAAAGAATCCTTTTGGGCTGGTTTGACTGCCGGAAGATCAGGTGTGCAACGGGTCGATGATATAGTCGATCTGGATGGGATTGATGTTAAGATCGGCGCTCCGGTCACTGATTTTGACTGCCTTGATTATATGGACAAGAAACGGGCGCGGCGAATTGAACGCGCTACACAAATGGCCATCGCAGCTACGCGGTTGGCAGTAAAGGATGCGGAGCTCGATCTGAAGTCAATCGATCCTTATCGGGTCAGTGTCCTTAGCGGGACCGGCATCGGTGAGTTAAAGGCAGCAATCGATAACCTGCACCTCCTCAACACTGATGGTCCGCGCCGGGTCAGCCCGTTCTTTATTCCTCAATTTATGCCAAATGCCATTCCTGCGGAGATTGCGATTGAGCTGGGTTGCAAAGGGCCTAATTTCGGTATCGTATCAGCATGTGCCAGTTCAGCTCATGCAATAGGAATAGCTGCTTCTATTATCCATAGTGACTATAGCGATTTAGTGATCGTGGGCGGTTCTGAGACATTGTTTCTCAAACTTGTTTACGCCGGCTTCGCCCGCATGGGAGCCCTTTCACAGCGAAACGATGAGCCAGCGAAGGCTTCCCGTCCATTTGACCGCCAGCGGGATGGTTTTGTGCTCGGCGAGGGAGCAGGATGTATAATCTTAGAAGAGTTTACGCAGGCCAAAAAAAGAGGAGCAAAAATATACGCGGAACTCGGCGGGTTTGGAATGAGCGCTGATGCCAATCACATCACTGCGCCCACTGAAGATGGCGAAGGAGCGGCCGCAGCAATGAAAATGGCGTTATCAACGGCCGGTCTAATTCCCACCGATGTCGATTACATCAATGCGCATGGAACATCAACACTACTCAACGACAAAGCGGAGACAGACGCAATCAAGAGAGTCTTCGGAGCTTATAGTTATCGTCTCAATGTGAGCGCGACCAAATCACAGATCGGCCACTTGCTGGGAGCAGCAGGGATAGTTGAAGCGATCGCCACGATCTTGTCTATCGAGCACTCACATATTCCTGCGACGATCAACTATGAACAGCCTGATCCGGACTGCGATCTCAATTATACCCCCGTGGGGTATAATGGCCAAATTAAAGTCGCTCTAACTAACTCGTTCGGCTTCGGCGGACAGAATGTGGCGCTTCTCTTCAGTTCCAGAGAGATTGGATAATGGGGAATAATTTGGTGGCTATAACCTGATCAGAACGCGATAGTTAATGATGAGACCTTGTATTCTCGCTTATTGCGTTAGCTGTAACAATTTAGACACTTAAGTCACACTAGGTTCAGAAAGAACCGCGGTCAGGTGTAAGAGGTAAATGATTAGGTGGAGCAATGGCGGTCGCGAACTCTATGATCCCAACAGACTCAATGAACCCTTAGTATCTTTGTGGCTAAATAATTACCGCTAAATTATTTGCCCGTCAGGAGTGAACGCAATGGCGCAAAGAGATTACGTGCAACCAACCGAGGGATATCCAAGATCTCTTCCGCGAAGCACCGAGACAGAACAGGTCGTTCTCGGTTCGGCGCTCCTCGAGCCAGAGAGAGTGCTCCCTATTCTGTTGGACCAACTTCGATCGGAACATTTCTATACGCAGCCGCATCGGATCATCTTTCGCGTTATTTATGAACTATCAGAACGGAGTGAGCCGGCAGATATCATTGCTGTAGCCAACCGGTTGGAAGAGAAGGATGAATTAGTCAAAATCGGGGGACGAGCCTATCTCAATGAACTCCTGGATCGGGTGACTACTACAGCAAGTTTGAGCTACTACGCCAAAATCGTCAAAAAAAAGGCGCTGCTGCGCGCTCTCATCGAAAGCGGAACAAGGATCTCTGAGCTTGGTTATGAGGAAGAGCACGATATCGACGAGGTCCTCGACCGGGCGGAGTCGATCATTTTTGAGCTATCTCAACGTGATTCCACCGATAGTTATTACCATCTGAAAGATTTCCTCGGCTCGCACATTGAGGACCTGGAAAAACTGCACAGTGACCCTGACCGGCGCACTCTCACTGGCCTATCAACGGGATTTGCCAAGTTCGACGCAATGACTTCCGGCTTGCGTAATTCAGATCTCATCATCGTCGCTGGTAGACCGGGGACAGGCAAGACGAGCCTTGCTCTTTCCCTCATTCGTAATATTGCTATTCGCGGCAAAGCTTCAGTAGGGGTATTCAGTTTGGAAATGGCCAAGGAACAGCTATTAGAGCGACTACTATGCGGCGAAGCCAAGGTGAGTTTACACCGTCTGCGAGGTGGGTTTGTTCCAGTAGGAAAATGGCGTGATATCGCCATGGCCGCAGGAAGGTTTCAAGATAGCAATATTATCGTCGACGATAGTCCAGGCATATCAATCATGGAGATCAAGTCTCGCGCACGGAGGATGGCCTCTGAATATGGTCTCGGCCTGATCGTCGTCGATTACATCCAATTGATCGAAGGAGGAATCAGGACCGATGTCCGCGAACAGGAGATCGCTTATATATCGCGATCGCTTAAGAAATTGGCTCGTGAGCTAAATGTTCCGGTCATCGCTATTTCGCAGTTGAGTCGTGCCGTAGAAAGACGTCCAGGCAAAAAAATACCGCAATTGGCTGATCTGCGGGAAAGTGGAGCGCTTGAGCAGGACAGTGACATCGTCATATTTATCTACCGTAAGGATTATTATGATGAGCCGGGAGAAGAACCACAGACGAGTGGACAAAGTATCGTCAGCGAAGCAGAGATAATTATCGCCAAGCAGCGTAACGGTCCGTTGGGTAAGTTTATTCTCCATTTCCATAAGGGATACGCCAGTTTCTATCCGCCAACTTACGATAAAGAGCCGACTTCATGAGGATATTGTAAACTGTGCACGATTGAAGATTGCAGGTTCACGGT
>CAYSQQ010000098.1:2881-4299 GCA_964433275.1 uncultured Thermotogae bacterium | reverse complement strand
GCCGTGCCCGTTAACCGAACGAGATTGCTTCGCGGACTCGCAATGACAGATTCTGACTCTGAGCCACGAACCGTTTCCGAGCCGTGAACCTCCTTTCCGAACCATGAACCCCGTCCCTGGTCATCCAGATGTGATAAATCGGCCGCATGGTCGGTCGGTGATGATCTTATCAGCACAATAGACGAGCTTGCCGTTGACAAAGGTCGCCGTCGGAAGATATCTGACCTTCCACCCTTCGAATGGAGTCAATTTGGCCTGTGAATGGAATCTTTCACCGTTGATCATCTGCTCAGCGAATGGATCGACTACGGTGATGTCAGCGAAGTTACCGGCTTCGATCGCACCGCGCCCTCTCAATCGGAATAAAGCTGCCGGCTGATCAGTCATCGTTGGGATCACGCTTGCGAGTGGAATCTTCCGCTTCGCTGCTGCAGTTAAGATTAGCGGTGCCATTATTTCGACGCCTGGGATGCCGGGCCTCCCTTTTTCCACGCTCTGAGTCAGCTTCTCTGCCGCTCTATGAGGCGCATGATCGCTTCCAATCGTTGTGATTGTGCCGGCAGCGAGAGATTCCCATAATGCAGCGAGATCACTCTGCTGTCGCAGCGGAGGATTCATTACGGCGCGGAAATCAGTAAATTCCATCTCTTGTTGTGAGAGGAGCAGGTGATGCGGTGTCACCTCGATTGCGGCTCTTCCGACAGCAAGAGCGACCCCTTGCGCTGTTGTCAGATGGACAAACAGGATGCGGCATTGATCCCCGGCCAGTGATCTGCGCACTGCATCTATTTCCGCTTGCGGCGGCCGCCCGGCAACGTATTCTGCCGGTGTTCGTGCGCCGGCAAGCGAAGAGCGAATTATCTCTCTCTCCTCAGCGTGGATCGCGAGGAGAGCGTCCAGACGGCTAATCTCTCGTTTGAGGGCAATCAGATCACCTGTATAGCTATCAAGGAAGAGTTCGCCGAAAGCGATCGCTCCCGCCTGCTGGAGCGGGTCAAGGAGCGAGAGATCATCAGGCACAGCAGCATAAAGGGCAAAATTAACGACTGACTTGGCACGTGCAATCTCTATCTTTTCGGCAAAGAGCTTGGGAGTCGTTATCGGAACGATATTATTAGGCATATCAATGATTGTTGTCACTCCACCGGCAGCTGCTGCCCTGCTCCCGCTGGTGAAATCCTCTTTCGATGTCTCGCCTGGATCACGAAAATGGACGTGCCCGTCGATAATTCCTGGTAGGACGAGCATCCCAGCAGCGTTATAAATCTCCGTGGCGTGACCAATATCCCGGCCTATCCGCTCAATACGGCCGTCGTTGATCCCGATATCCAGCTCAACAAACCGGCGGCGATGGAAGATCTTCCCGCCTCTGATCACTAACTCATACACGCTATATCACCTGATTTGGCATTATCATC
>CAYSQQ010000098.1:0-2781 GCA_964433275.1 uncultured Thermotogae bacterium | reverse complement strand
GATATAACAGTGTTAAGTTAATTCGCATAATAAGGCCAGCTCATCAGCCATAAAGACAGGGCCATCATTACAAACCCGGAGCGCTCGCTTGGCGCAGGAACCGCATAAGCCTATTCCACAGCGCATATACTCTTCCCAACCGGCTTCAATAGGAATTCCAGCATTACGAGCGATCGCATAAAGAGCGCTGACCATTCCTTGCGGGCCGCAGACAATGAGTCGTTGAGCCTGTACGTGCTTAATCAACCCCGGGAGAAAATCACTGATCAGTCCTTTCTTTCCGGCTGTTCCATCTTCGGTCACGATGAGGTGAGGATTAAGTTCAGCGACAAATAGTAGTGTAGTGGCTGTCTTAGCTCCCAGAGCAACTACCGGTAACTTTGCGGGAGAGTGGCGCAGATAGCGGTGGAAGAGGAAGCGAAGTGGTATGATGCCATATCCACCGCCGACGAGGATGGTCGTCTCATTAGCGGGAAGACTGAATCCCTTTCCATACGGGCCACGTAAACCGATCTGATCGCCGATCTTGAGTGCGTGCAGGCGGGTCGTTGCTTCGCCGACCCGCGCTACTGTCAGTTCCACATTGGGGCTTGTAACAGAGGAGATGGAGAGCGGAATTTCATCGCACCCCGGAATCCAAACCATCAAGAATTCGCCTGGCTCGCCTCTCTCCGCAGTCGGTCGATCGATAAAAGATAATGTCTTTGCGGTGGGAGATTCATCTCTTAGTTCGGTTATTCTAACGATTCGCGGTCGATCGACGATCCTACCAGGTATTAATTCTCTCGCCGGAATAGGCGCTCGACCTCCTCTGTTTCGATTACTGCAAGGCAATAGTCGCATTGTACTTGCAGCGGTGAGTGTGCAATGACAGTAAACTTACACTGTACTGGTTCACGAAGGGCGGCGGTGATGCAGTTCGGATTACCGCACCGGAGAAGTCCTTCCAGTTGCGTTGGTGGCTCGACACGCTCTTTCTTCTCCAATTTGTAGTAGGTGATGATATTTATCGTTGCTTGCGGCGCAATAAGTGCGATCATCGCTGTCTCTGTCGGATCTAGATATCGGTTTTCGATCTTTAAAATATCTTTGCTGCTCATGCTCTGCGAGGGGACCCGGATCGCCATCGTCACCGAAGTTGTTTCATCATTCTCTAATCCCAGCAGACTAAATACGGCCAATGCTTTACCGGCCCCAATGTGGTCGATAACGGTACCCTGCTTGATGCGGTTAATTTTCATCTGTTCCATTTGGTTTCAGCCTCCCAGCCCTAACGCTCGCACGATGAGCGCTATTCGCACCGGCACGCCGTTCCCCGCTTGTTCAAAATAAACCGCTGTTGGCAGATCATCGACATCAGCAGCGATCTCATCGACTCGGGGGAGAGGGTGCATGATCAACGGATTTCGCTTGCCTAACAACTGCCGATCGATCCGGTAGGCGCCGGCTACTTTGGCGTATTCAGTCGCATCAGGGAACCGTTCCTGCTGAATGCGGGTGATGTAAAGAACATCCGCGCCAAGCGCGTCGGTTATATCTTCGGTTTCGCGTAGCTTGACTCCGCTTCTATCCAGTTCCTCTTTTATTTCGTTCTTTATTCGCAGCTCCTGCGGAGAGACAAGAATCAGTTTTGCTCCGAAGAGAGCCAATGCAGGTGCAAGTGAGTGCACCGTGCGGCCGTAGCGCAAGTCGCCAACAAGTGCGATCTCTCTGCCTTCCAGGTCTTTCAGATGGTCAATCATTGTGTAGAGATCGAGCAGAGTCTGCGTGGGGTGGTTCCCACTTCCATCGCCAGCATTGATTACAGGCAGAGAGGAAAATTCCGCTGCCAATTGCGCCGCTCCCTCACGAGGATGACGGATTACCAGCAGATCGGCATATTGAGCTACTGTTCTCACAGTATCTGCCAGAGTCTCTCCCTTGCCTACGCTTGTTCCTTCTGTTGATGAGAATCCAATCACCTTGCCGCCAAGACGGAGCATCGCTGTCTCGAATGAAAGGCGGGTGCGCGTGCTCGGCTCGAAAAAGAGCGCCGCCAGTATCTTCCCCTGTGCTATATCAGTTCCTGTCCGTTGGTAACGTGCCATCGTGCGGGCGAGAGAGAGGATCTCCTCAATATCTTCCCGTGAGTAGTCACGGAGTGTTATCAACCCTTTACCCATTCTGTGCACCGATGTATTCCATGATTCTATGATATTCCTCCTCAGTAATGAACTTGGATTTTCCGGATTCTACCTGCCGATAGATCGCTGTGATCAGTTGAACAATGTCAGTCACTGCGGTAAGTTGTAGATTCTCTGCTGTCAGATTCTTTCTTCCGCCTTGCAGACGATCGATGAGGACGAGCACATCCTCGACATGACATTCATTCTCCCGTAGAGAAGTTGCGATAGCAGTTATACTGCCGCCGCTGGTAATCAGGTCGTCGATCAACAGAACCTGCATCCCCGGTGCGAAATTTCCTTCGATCTTCCGGCCTGTTCCATGGCGTTTCCTCTGTGAGCGAACATAGATCAAAGGTTTTAACAGGCGGTTGGCGATCACCGCTGAGAGCGAGAGTCCGACGGTAGGGACACCACAGATAAGATCGTAATCCATCCTCTTCTCAGTCATCATATCGATATAAAGGTCGCATATGCGCTCAAAGATCAGGGGATAGGAAGGCAGAACGCGCAGGTCAAGATAATAAGGGCTGTGCACACCGGACGACAGGGTGAAATCACCGATCTTAAGCGCTCCTGATACAGAGATATAGTCAGCCAGCAGATCACTATGGAGTTG
>CAYSQQ010000097.1:0-4338 GCA_964433275.1 uncultured Thermotogae bacterium | reverse complement strand
CCTTCCACCTTCAGTCTATCCACCTGAGTAGTTACCTTTTCTTAACCCAAAACGTAAAACTCAAAACCTATAACTTTCTTCTCCCCCCACCGCCTATATTCTATATATTGTACTACACGCAGCAACAGCAGGGCAAGATGGGAGCACATCGGGCAGGCTTAAAACCTGCCTGTTCATATCTACCAATCGCCACTGTTCTTTACTGCTTGATAACTTAAAGACGAACACTTAAACTTATTTACAGCGCCGAGGTGGCGGAATTGGCAGACGCGCAGGATTCAGGATCCTGTGGGGGTTAACCTCGTGTGGGTTCAAGTCCCACCCTCGGCATATAACTTCTACGCTCAATCTTAATTCTTCAGGCTTGTAGCAGAAGAGGATTTTTCTTCATCGCTGTTGCTGTTTTGTATCCTGTTATAGCAGAATAGCGATTATCCCGATCGCTGCCAAGCACGCTTCTATCAGCCAAAAACGGACTGTTATCGTTGGTTCAGGCCACTCGCAGGACCGGACCAGATAAGGATAATCAATCCCTTTTGCGCGTTCAAAATGATGATGGAGAGGACTGATTTTGAAGATCTTCTTTTGGGTGCACTTGTAATAACAGACCTGGAGAATCACGGATAATGTCTCGATGACTAATAGTCCGGCAATGAGGGGAAGGATAAACGCTGTGCCGGTGGTAAGTGCCAATCCACTGGTAATACCTCCTAACGCAAAAGACCCGACATCACCGAGAAAGAGTTTGGAGGGATAGAAGTTCAGCCACAAAAAACCGAGCAGGATCCCTACAAGCGGGATGACCGTCATCTGGATGGACGGTAAAGCAAAGAGGAGCAGATAGACAAGCAAGATGATTACTGTTGTGCCGACGGCCAGTCCATCGAGTCCATCGGTCAAGTTCATTCCATTGGTCGTTGCGAGAAAGACCCCCCAGACGAGGAGAAAGAGGGGAACGGCCGGAAGAGAGATATAGCCAGCGGAAAAGGGAATAGCGATCGGAATGGCGCTGAGATGCTCGAAAAAGACGAGGAATAATATTCCCGCGACCACAGTTTGAAGGAGTATCTTATGGCGAGCGCGAAGGCCGAGCGCTTTGCCCTGTTTAAGGCTTAGCAGGTCATCCAGCAAGCCTATTGCTCCACATGCAATTCCACTTATCCAGATAAAGATCCCTTCCCATGTCAGGGCAAAGAGCAGATGAGCAATCAATATCGCAAGCGACCACACAATGAGAATCACTACTCCGCCCATCGTCGGAGTACCTTCTTTATCGGTATGAATATCCGGACCGTAATCGCGGATGTGTTGCCCAATCGCTGCCCGCCGCAGCGATAGTGCGAACAGACGGGCGATAAAAAGAGTGAGGAGTCCAGCGCTGATTGCGCTAACAAGCAACATTACAACCATCTGTTATTCTTCCTTATTCGAGCAATAGCAACCTTGGTATTGCGTGACCAATCACGCGACACAGGGGATTCTCTTAAGAGAAGCAGGTTCGCTTATCCTTTCATTTCGCCGTCTGTTTCCAGTATCTTCTTTCGCCAATGAGCGGCGCGGGTTTCATCTCGATCGGTAAGTATCTCTTTGACCATTTTATACAGTTGATAGGTAGAGATAATGCAGAACCGCTGCGCTTGACAACCACGAAGAACATCAGGGGAAAACTGCGTCCCCCGGCGTTTGGGATCTTTCTCCCGCTCTGCGTTAACGATGAGTATTCCCTTGTACCGGCGCGCTGATTCTACCAATGCGCCATCGACTTGCCGCAGAAGACGACGATAATGTTCGAGCCCCACCGGGGTGGATTCAGTTGCGGCAATGACACCGATTGCATCCCCTTCATCTGCCTGTAGCAACAGATCCCAATCATCTTCATACTCTTCCGGCTGCGGAACCTCAAACCCTAATATGCGAAATACCTGTCGTACAGATGAAAAGAGCGAGAAACGTCCTTTTGTGTAGAGGATACGTTTGTAGACTAGAACCTGATCGAGTCGCCTGGCTACTTCCGTCTTCTTTGCGCATAGTCTATCGACTCGCTCGTTTAAGGAGGCAAGCTCATCCCGCAGTCCGTCTTCTCCCGGAACAGGATATGCCGGCAGCCAATCCGGGGCAGGCGCAAACAGCGGTCGTTCTGTCGCGCCCGCAATTGCTGCCAGAAGTACCTCTGATTCACGCCGGGAAGGAACATCATGCGTCGGTGGAATGAGAACCAATCTCCCTTCGTCAAATGGAATCGAGAGCGCGATGATATCTCCTACTTTATTTCTCGCTAAGACAGTGACGAATTCCTCTATCTGTGACGACAGCAGATCTTTGAAGACGGCCTGATAGATAAACTTATCCGCGAAAGTGCGGAGATAATCAACAAATGGGTGATGCAATTTTTCCACAAATACATCTTGGCCGCAGCGAGAAAGAAAACGGACATTGGAGGGAAACACAAAGTGTTGATTCCGCTTTACCAATGAGATCGACGGGAGAATGCTGCCGCGGTTGAGCCGCTCCAACCTGCCGCTATTGCTCATAACTTCCAGCGGTTCGCTGCGCGGTAAGAGACGGCAGACAACAATGCCCCCTGCTTTACGCAATAGATCATCTATCTCGGTGCGACGGCGCTCGATAAGCCGGCTGATTACTTTACCGAAGCCGCGATCGTTTTCGATGTACGTCCTGCGGACACCATCTTTTTCGCACGGAACATCGTAAACCCACAGATTGCAAATACGGCTGGGATCAATGAACAGCGCATCATACCCGGAAAAAGAAGGTGCATCAGTAAAACTCCCGCTCTCAAATTCGCTGTGTTCCAATTGCCAATCTACTGCCAAAAACTTACGTCCCATCTTCTTCCTCCCAATGGTGGTATGCCGCAATCATATTCTCAGTGATTGTATATCGAAGTGTCGGTAATAATCAATCTTTAGCAGTGTAATACGTTAATGATGATCTCCTATTACTGGCCGACGTAGTGTTGAAAATCACTGAAACCCGTCCTATCATAGAGCTGATATGATTGATCGTTTATGGTGGACGACCGCTGAGAGCGTCATTGGAGAACTTCATTTTGTCTCATCTGAGAAGGGGTTGTGTTTGATCGGATTGGCGAAACAGGAACTCCCGTCTCAGTTCAGTAACAGCGCTCTTTACTGCCGCCAACTGCACCCAACGAATAGAGCAGCGATAGAGCAGGTAAAGGCATATCTTGCAGGTGAACTACGTGCTTTCTTCATTGAGATCAATTTACAGGGAACTCTGTTTCAGTTGGCCGTGTGGCATGCTGCCGCCCGGATTCCTTACGGAAAAACGGCCTCTTACAGTGATCTGGCAGTGAAGATTGGCCGGCCTGCTGCAGTACGCGCTGTTGGACAGGCAATGGGAGCTAATCC
Source organism: uncultured Thermotogae bacterium (assembly GCA_964433275.1). Taxonomy (GTDB): domain Bacteria; phylum Bipolaricaulota; class Bipolaricaulia; order UBA7950; family UBA7950; genus UBA7950. The sequence continues at coordinate 946 of CAYSQQ010000097.1, read as the reverse complement.
TCTCTTGCTTGTAATTCCGTGCCACCGTGTTATCGGTAAAGACGGCTCTCTGACCGGTTTCGGCGGCGGCATTAAATTGAAACGACAGCTGCTTAATCTAGAACAGCAAGTAATTATCACGCGTCGATAGATAAGCGAGATTGACAATACCTTGCAGATTATATACACTTATTGGTGTATCATTGTTGCGGCTTGCTATATCTGCGAATACGTGATACAATTATTTACTAACATAAACTAATTAGGAGCGCAAATGCAGACAACGATCTACTATAACGAACAAGATCGGTATCTTCTTAGAAAAGTGGATATGAAAGCGCGCAAAGAGCGAAAAAGCCGCAGCGCGGTCATCCTGTCTGTTCTGGAAGAATATTTTGAGCATGACAATAAACTGGGAGAGATCCTTCTCGATATGGGGGCGCTCTCTTCGTATGATTTAGAAAAGGGGCTAAATCTTCAGCAGCGTAAGTTCGCTGACAAGCTGTTGGGAGAGATACTTCTTTCTGAGGGAATGGTATCATCAGATGCTCTGGATAGAGCGTTGATGGTTCAACACCGATTTACGCGCTAGTGTTTGGCCGATTTTAACCAGCGGGCAGCCCGCTTAGTCAGCCCGCTGGATCGCATAGATGTGATGCTGATTGGCTTTATCTGGCTTATCCACACGTCGATTATTGCAGCGGATATTAGCGTTTGTGGCGTTTTTTTAATTGGCCTCTGTTAAAACACGCTTCAACAGTCTTTCCCTTACACCGAGTTACAAACACAATCCCTGCTCTAAACCCCGTATATTAGCACGTTAACGCTATTTTACCTGTCCAGCGGCCCCACTGTGAAGTCCTGCCGCCTCCTTTGTGGAACGTTTATCCGCCAAGGACACGGCCGAATGACGGTTGATACCGGCGCGAGAATCGGTGTTTACGGTAAGATTGAATAATATCACTTG
>CAYSQQ010000096.1:0-4350 GCA_964433275.1 uncultured Thermotogae bacterium | reverse complement strand
ACGATACGGGGTTCGCTGAATATTTACAAATAAAGTTTCTCAATCGACTCTGCCGATGACTGTCACACGAGGCGCTTGACAACTAAAGAGGACGAAGGTAGAATAATGAATGAGTACTCATTCATTATTAAATAGGAGCGAGGATGGCGCGCCGGGAAAACACCGATAAAGAAGAACTGATCCGCCAAGCAGCGATCCACGTCTTTGCACGTTACGGATTCCACCATACGCAAGTCGAGGAGATTGCTCGTCAGGCCGGGGTGGCAGTGGGGACGATCTACAACTATTTTACCAGCAAAGAGGAGATCCTTCTCTCTATCTTTGAGGCCGATTTTGAGGAGCGAATACGTTCTTATCAGCAACTGCGCAAGAGCAATCTACCGATCCCAAAGCAGATTCGCACCCTCTTGGAGGAGCATTTCAGGCTCGCAACGGACCGGGTTGATCTGGCGCGGGTGTCGGTGCAAGAACGGTTTTATCCCGGCAAGGAATTCAAAACAATGCTGCACAAGTTTCACCAAGAGATGGTGAAGCGGATCGAAGCGTTGATCAACGAGGGAGTGGAGCAGGGATGGGTGCGACCATGCAATCCGCGGATTATCGCTCATACGCTGATCGGTATCGTCGAATCGGTCAATGCCTGCGTAATTTTCTATCCACCACAGGAGGTAGATCAAATCCGCAAAGAGGCTCCTGCTGAATTGGTCAATCTGCTCTGGAATGGGCTTAAAAAGGAGGAAACAAACGAATGAAGCAGAGGTTCTTCGCACTCGTCATCGACCATCCATACCTGACGCTTGTGGTCATTCTACTGATCAGCATCGGCTTTGCGGCCTTTATCCCGCAACTCATATTAAAGACCGACTTCGCCGACTTTATCGGCCGGGATGACCCAGCAGTGCAGGCGATGGAACGGGCACGGGAGCGTTTCGGCGTCCCTCCGAGTATGTTCATGGTTACAGTGGTGAACGAAGCAGGGATATTCAACCACGCCACTCTCTCCAAGATAGAGAGCATGCAGGAACGTTTCGCACAATTACATGGAGTAGACGAGGTGATCGGCCCGCTTGATTTTCAGGTGATTACCGGGATGAGAGCAGCGATCCATATCGGTCCGGCTGCGCCGGGAAGAACGGTTCCCCAGACGACCGCAGAGATGGAGGTTTTCCGCATGAGAGCGCTGGGAAGCGATGCAATGCGTGGCTTCATCATCGCTGCCGACGGCAAGGCTGCTGCTATCTCGATTCAACTTAAGCCTGATGCTGACAGCATCGCTGTTGCCCGCCAGGTCGTGGCGATCGTTGGGGAATATCAAGATGGTACTGCACAGATATACATCGCCGGGCTTCCCTATATGAATCTTGTCCTCATGGAGTCGATCATTGGTGATATGCAACTTCTCATCCCTCTCGCTACTTTGGTGATCGCGTTCATCTTGTTCTTATGCTTCCGCAACCGGCGCGGAGTAATCATCCCGTTCCTGGTAGCCGCGCTTGCTGTTTTGTGGACAATAGGGGCAATGGCCGTCTTCGCCGTCCCGTTAACAGTCATCTCGATGATCCTGCCGGTGATATTGATATCGATCGGGATCGCTAGTGGGATTCATGTCCTGAACAGATACCACGAGGAGACGAGCAAGGGGGTTGACAGACGCACCGCAATCCTCGCCACAATGAATGTGATGTTCTCACCAGTGATGATCACCTCTCTCACCACCGCAGCCGGGTTCCTTTCATTTTTAAGCGCGGTATTGACGCCGCAGCGACAATTTGGCCTATTCGCTGCGGTGGGGGTATTGGCTGCAATGGTTCTGTCTCTCACCTTAATCCCGGCCCTCCTGGTGATTCTCAAGCCGTCACAGACAGAGAAGCGAGCAGAGAGGCGGAAGATACTAACGTACATTCTCGCCGGTTTTGAGAGAATGGTCCTCCGCTATCGCCGCACAGTCATGATCAGCGCACTCGTCTTGTTTGTGGTTTTCCTCGCGGGAATCCCGTTATTACAGGTAGAGATATCTCCGGTCGCCTTCCTCGGTGGGTACCACCCGGTCGTGCAAGGAATCACGGTGATGGATCGTCACTTTTCGGGCAGCGAGCAGATCCGAATCGAAATCGCCACCGGTGTGCGGGGCGGAATGAAAGATCCGGCGCTGTTAAAAGAGATCGTTTTGTTGGAGGAGTTCTTAGAAGAGAGAGGGGTGAGAAAGACGATCTCACTTACCGATATAGTGCGGCAGATGCACCAAAAACTCCACGCTGATAACCCGGCTTATTACGTGATCCCGACTGATCGCCGGCTCGTCGATCAGTTGCTCTTTTTACTCGCCTTACAAGGCGCTGATCTGGGGCCGATGGCAGTGGGTGATTTCTCCGCCGGAAAGGTGATCGGGTTATATACGCGAAAGCCCAGCGCCCAGTTAGTCGATTTGACCCGTGAAACCCAGGCGTATCTGGATGAGCGGTTTAGAGGGCTGGCACGGGCGGAGATGGTTGGGGTCACACGTATCCACGCGAGCCTGCACGCGCGCACGATCACCACCCAGATCACGAGTTTAGTGGGGATCATTATCGCTGTTGGAGTTATCGTCAGCCTGCTCATGGGTTCTGTCATCGCCGGGTTGATCGGCCTGATTCCTCTTATCCTCACTGTGGTGATCAACTTTGGGGTGATGGCCTATTTTGGCACATACCTAACCATAGCTACGTTGATGATCGCTTCGATCACAATCGGAATTGGGATCGACTTTGCGGTTCACTTTATCAGCCGTTTCCGGCAAGAGACACTTACTGGTAAAGCAATGGATAAGGCGCTAAAGGCGACGATCCAGACGAGCGGGCGCGCAATTGTCTACAATGCACTCGCGCTCACCCTGGGGTTTATCGTACTTCTCTTCTCCGGCTTTCGGGGAATAAACGATTTCGGAATGCTCCTCGCAATGACCATGGTGATCAGCATGCTCGCTGCGTTCACTGTGATTCCGGCGATCCTCATCACCTGGCGACCTGGATTCCTTACGCAGCCGATCTGGTCCAAGAACAGAACAACAACACCTAAAAAAGGAGGTTCAAGATGAAAATTAAGCGCAATGGTTCAATGCAGAATACAAAATCAAGCGAGAATAACCAATTGGGAAATTACCTGGGGCTGCTTGGTAAATACAAGTTATTAATGGCATCATTACTCTTTACGGCAATGATCCTTATTGCTGGCGGAAGCACGTCGGCAACAGCAGTAAACGGAGATCAGATACTCGCCCGGGTGCAGCAGCAGGCCGAATCTATCGCCAGAGGTGATCTGATCGTCATAGTTCGCATCGATAATCTGTATGCCGACGGAACGACGAGCACAATGCTCCTTGCCGGCCTGTCGCAACGGGTGGAAACAGAGGATGGATCCTTTCTCCTGTTCGTCAAGGAGCCAGAGGAGAATTTTGGGATGATCCATCTGCTGCTGCAGCGAGAAGGGGAAGTCCGTAAGTGGCTCTATCTGCCGCTCCTGGACATGACCATCGAAATCATCGTTGAGGAAGATGAAGATATCACGGGCCGTGGGTTTTTTGCGATCGGGGCGCAGCCGACAATTGAGGAGTACGCAGCACAGCTTATCGGTGAAGAGATTCTACAGATTGCGGAGCAGAAGCGGCCGGTCTACCTGCTCGCCCTCACTGCCAGACCGGATGCCATTGTCAATTTTCCCAGCGTGAAGATGTGGGTCGATAAGGAGACGTTCCTCCCGCTGCGCATTGAGAACTACAACGCGGCAGGAAAGCTGGAAATACAGATCGAACTCCTCGCTTGGGAAGAGTTTGAGGAAGAATTCACTCCCAAGCGGATCATCAGCCGCAACCTGCTCGCCGGGAGCGAGATGACGATCACCATTTTTGAGCGGTGGCGACCTACAGAACCGTTTCCGGCACAGCTCTTCGATCCGGAGAAGCTCGCTTGTTTTGATCCTGTTATCTATGGGTTGATCGACCAGTACTCTCGTTAACCCGTTTTACGGAAGACGGAACCGGGTCACAGCCACCGCGGCTAAACGGGTGGCAGCGAAGGATGCGGCGAGTAGAGAGCAGCGCTCCGCGCAAGAGACCGTATTTCATAATCGCCTCCTTGGCGTACTGCGAACAGCTCGGATAGAAACGACAGCTGCCAGGAAAGGCCGGCGAGATGACCCGTTGATAGAGAGTGATGAGCAAAATAGTAAACCGTCTAATCATATCACTTCTATTATCGCTCGTTTCCGCACTATGGTCAAGGTAACTATCCAGGTTCGAGGTTTGAGGGAAGAGGGTAAATGGTGAATGGTAAGTGGTAAATGGTGAATGGTGAAGAGGTTCCAGGTTCACGGTTC
>CAYSQQ010000095.1:0-4401 GCA_964433275.1 uncultured Thermotogae bacterium | reverse complement strand
ATGATTAACCCAACCGAACCACAACTGCTTCGCCCACGTTGCTGTACCGATCTGGGACGCAAGTAAGGATGATTATTTGGCATTCTCGTCCCGCCCTTGCAAGAACCGCTCCCATCACTTTCAGCCGCTCCGGATCTGTATATCCCAACGCATCATCCAAAATGAGGGGGGCTCCGCCATCCTTGGAAACGATCATTGCGCAGGCCAAACGCGTTATCAGAGAGAGTTGCTCCCTGGTGCCCCCGCTCAGGGAATCAAATGGAACCGTGAAACCACCCAACGCCCGACCGGCAATCGATAGCTGCTCAGTTACCTCAACCGTAAACGAGTCGTTGAATACCAGACGTCCGAGCCTTTCGATTTTCTCTTTGAGTGGTGCCACATAGGCACGGCGCACCTTATCGCGTTCCTCTTTCATGGTCAAATACAGTAACTCGGCCGCCGAAGCCCTTAGGGTCATCGCTGCGTTTTCTTGCCGTACATGTTCGAGGCGGCTCTGGGCTGCAAGGAGCTTTTCATGCAGCCCTTCTTCGCCGAAGAATTTGAGGCGCTCCCGCACTTCTGTGTCTTCCTTCTGTGCCGCTGCATACTTTTTCTTTACCGTTTGCAAAGAACCTTTCGCCGTGTCCGCCAAAATTCTTACCCGATCGGGTTCCTTGCCGCTGAGAGCCGTTTCGGCAAATCTGACGTTTTCCTCTTCTAATTTAGCGGTGTTGATGCACCTTGTAAGATTGGATTCGAGATCGTCATCAGAGGTGGTTCTCCGGGAGCGCGTAAGGTCGTCTTCAGCGTGTTTGAGTTCGGTAGTCTTCAGGTCGAGTTCCACTATCACTTTTTGGTGCTGCTCCCTTAACCTATCCCGCACCTTGCGGGCAGAATCAAGTGCCACTAGTGCTTCTCCCCGCTCCCCATCGATCTTTTCTAGAGCGTTTGTTGCATTTTGCGACTCTTTCTTTGCAGATTCCAGATCTGGAGCAAATTCGGGTTCCTGTATCCGAGCGGCGAAATAGGCGGGGATACTTCTCTCTAAGCCGATAACCCTACTCTCCAATTGTTCATAGGTGAGGTCGCGGAGATTGTCGCTTTCGATCCGATTCTTGTTTTCAAGACTTCTCAACGCCGCCTGTCGCTCATCATACGCTATTCCCGCCTCATTCGAACTGCCTACACCAGCATTCCTGCATACCGTTTCGAGCTTCTGCTGTGCTTCTTCGACCTTATTCAAAAGACTGGCTGTACTGGATCCTGCCGTTACCTCCATTTCCACGGCACCAGGAATCGTCACACGGATCCGATCAGATACAAACCGTCCCTGTTCCTCGTCTTTTGCGATAGTGATCTGCTCTCCATCGATCTGAAGATCGAATTCAGCTAGTCCGCGTAATAGAACCTGCGGCGCTTCCATATCCAGTTTTGATTGAGCACTAATCAGCGCATCTTCTGTCTTTCGGATTGCTTTCAGAGCATTCTTATCAACCCTGTTGTTCATCAACAACTCATCCGCTATGACGGCCTCTTCTCGGGCACGATCAATGCGCTCTTTTCGTTCCTTCATCTGCTCCAAATGCAGCTTATCGTTGAAGTAATCAACATCCGCGCGGCGCAAATTAAGGAGTGCTTCGGCTTCTTTACGCCTCACTTCGGCGCTGGCTGAATCTGATTGGGACTTTTTTAGATCATTCTCCGCTTTTTTGACCGGCGCGGTTAATGATGTACTGGATTCGTCAAGTTTGGCGCGCGCCTTACTGACTTTGGAAACCGTGTCAATGAGGTTTTGGCGCGCTTCCTTGTCGCGCTTCGCGACCTGTTCGGATTTTTGTGCCGACTCCAACTTGAGACGGGCAGTCTCCAGAGCAGTTTCCAAATCCTTGATTTCATCAAGAGCCTTTGTGTACTCAGAAACATCTATTTGCAGTTCCTGCTCTCGGTCTCTCAAATCCTTTAATTCTCGGTGAAGCTCTGCAGCGCGATTAATATCCTTCTCCAGGTTTCGGATCTGTTTCTCCAGTGCGTCAATTTCGGTCTCTGCTTTCTCCTGGGCTGTTTTAAGCACTTGCGATTCTTTCTTCTCCCTGCCACCTCTCGTAAAATAACGCTCGTACTCTTCCTGAACCCGATCGAAAAGGTTTCCCTCCCGGGGATCTGTGCGGTGTCCACCCGCCGCCATGTCAAGCGCGGCCAACAATGAGGTCTGCTTTGATAAATCAGCCTGCTGGATCGCTTCACCTTGCTGAATGCAGAGTGCTTTCCATAGGTCAATATCAATGGTTTCGCGCAAAATTTCCTCGGCACGTTCATGAGCTTCGCGCCCGGTGTGGTTTTCCTGTTTGGGGCTTGTGATCGTAAGAGTCGTCTCCGGTTTCTTGTGAAACCTCTTGAAGTATGTGAAGACGTAGTGACCGCTTTCCGCCTCCAGTTCAATCTCTGCCCCTACGTCATGATGCACGGGCTTGATCGCGTTGATGATTTGGTGCTTACTTGAGTCAAGAAAATCAAAAAGAAGCCCGATTGCTTCGCCGAGGCTGGTCTTGCCGGCTTCATTTGGCCCTTCCACGATGGTGAGTCCTTGGGAGCCGAATCGCACCTCGGACTCATCAATTCCTCGGTAATTGGCCAGCCGAAGACGATGAAGTCTCATTACTTCCCCTCACTTGCAAGCCTGATAAGTAATGCAAGCGCATCTTGTGAGGCGGTTGTATCGGAACCTGATTCTCTAATATTTCCTCGCAACCGTTCGACAGCACGATCAACAAAGCCTGAAAAATCGAACTCGAAGTCAGCGTCTTCCGGAATTCTGACGAGTTTGTCCATACGCGTTTCAACTGCCCCCAGAAGCTCTTGGACATGGACGAACAGCTCTTCCAACTCGCCGTAGAGCGATAGCGAGAGTGTGCCGACCGGGCGCAGCTTGACAACGGTTCCCTCTTTGTTCCCGAGGCCCTCGAACCAGTCCCGAAGCATTCTGATATCTTCCTGCGTGTTAATATCTACCCGCTCACGTTCGATAAAATTCCAGCTCCCAATATTTATTTCTTTCGTGGTGACACCCTCTTCGTCGATCGTGACGACCAGGGCAAAGCCGGGCTTAACTTCATTGTAATCAGTCGGCTCGGGAGTTCCTGCGTACCAGATACGACCGCTGTCACCCACCTTGGTGAGGGAGTGTCGATCCCCAAGAGCTAAGTACTGAATCTTGTTCTGCGATATTGCTTCCTCAGCTAGGCGCAGGGAAATAACTGCCGGATCATCGGGATTTGGAGAGAGGCTGTCCACCATTCCATGGGCAACACAAATACACACCCTGTCAATGACAGGCTCAAGCTGTGCGGTCGCCACAGCCACCAGGTCTTGCAGGGGGCGTTTCGATGTCCAGGGGATCCCAACAATCTCAATGCCCTCGTTAACAATAATAGGAGTCGTGTCACTAATTACATGAACGTGGGCTGGTTTCCGCTCCAGGAAGGTTGTGTTATGGTAGACAGATGCGGCGTTGAGCGGATCATGATTTCCGGGAAGCAGGTAGACAGGAACGGGAACCTGGTTCAGAGCCTCTAGAGCGCGCGAGACGGTCTTTCGTTCAACCTGGTTTGACTCGAAAACATCTCCGCAAACCACCATGAACCGGCATTTTTCTTCTCCGGCAATGCGTCCAAGTTTACGAATAGCATCAAATCGGGACTGGGTAAATCTCTCCTGAACCCCCTCCGAGAAAAAATGCCGGGTCATCCCCAACTGCCAGTCACCAGTATGGAGAAAACGAAAGTTCATTAAACATCCTCCGTAAATACTCAGGTTGCCAGGTTCACGGTTGGTCACCTTATCTTCAAACCGTCCAATTCCCCGCCTGCGAGAGGACAAGCTTCATCGCTCTCTAGCCTTGAACCATGAACCTTGGAACTTTGAACCTGAGTAGTTACTATGAGTTTCAGTAACTAGACGGTCGCCCCAATTTCTTGAGAATCATTTGAGTATTCGGAGGAAATTGTGATACTGCCATATAGTAGCATGAATAACAACGAGCTTGCAAGTAGAATCTCAGCGCCAAAAATCCACCGCCTAATTTCACATTCGATTGGTGTCATCACCTCCTCATTCGGCACACGCTTGCGGAATTGTCGTCGTTCATGATTACTCGCATATCCCAATCATACCTGTCCTCGACCCCGATCGGGGAAACGAGTTGCCTCAACTTTTCAGGCTCATCTTGTATTGGAAATCGATACCCTCTTCAGGCTCATCTTGTATTGGAAGAGATTCCTACCCCCTGATAATATGGACGGCGGTGGCCTTGAATGAGGCATAGACCTGTTTGCCGGCCGCGAGCCCCATCTCTTCTGCTGACCTCCTGGTGATCAGGGCCACAAGGGGAAATCCGCAGCCCAGTTCAACACGGGCCAGTGG
>CAYSQQ010000094.1:0-4411 GCA_964433275.1 uncultured Thermotogae bacterium | reverse complement strand
CGAACCCTATGAACCCTACGAACTTCCTAACCCTGAACTTTGAACCTGAGTAGTTAATTCACCGCTTATCACCTCCCCCGCCTCTTAACGACCGCTATTCGTAGCGAAAAGCCTCCACCGGACGCAACTTGCTCGCTCGCCGTGCCGGCAGCATGCCCGCAATAGCTCCAGTCAGCAAGGAGAAAAGGATCGCCCCCCCAATCAGCGGCGCGCTGATCCCCAGCAGCAGCTCAAATTCCCAAAAGTGGCGCATCAGCAACGACGCCCCAACGCTTAGCAGCAGACCAAAAACAATGCCGATTATTCCGCCCACAAACCCCATCAGGCTCGATTCGATGAGGAAGATCGACAAGATATGCCTGTTCTGCGCCCCGACCGCCTTCATCACTCCGATCTCTCTCGTTCGCTCCAGAACAGAGGTATACATAGTGTTCATCAGCCCCACTCCCCCAACGAGCAGGGCGATACCCGCAATTCCGCCAACAAAGCCTTGCACAATGCGGATCATAATCCCGATTCCTTGACTGATCTCCTCAAACGTCATCAAAAAAATACCATCCACAGCTGCTTCGTAAAGCGCTGTGTCGATCCTCTCAGCCACTATTACCACATCCTCCCTTTCGCCTGCTTTAGCCAGGAAGAGGGGCGCTCCGGCATCGCCAAAGACCTCCTCCATCATCGCAAAGGGGATGAAGATTGTGTCATCGGTGAGAACCGGTTCCTGGCCGGCAATAGCGCCCATGGCCGCCTTCATTGTTTCGGGATAGGTTTCCATGATACCAACAACCTCAAACGACTGGCCTTCGATCTCGATCGTTTTGCCAGGCATTATCCCCAAGCTCTGGGCCACAGCGTAGCCGAGGATAGCCTTGCGCCCATCTCCGGAGATTAACATCCGTCCCGCGGCGATTGGAAACTCCCCGATAAACGCCCTGAATTCGGCGACCATCTCAGGGCAAAGGCCGACCACCGGAAAGAAACCGCGCACCGGCACATCATTTTCCGCCACTCTGCTGACAAGACCTGTCTCCGACCGAAAAGTGGCTATGGCAACTACTCCCTCCACTTGGCGCACCAGGTCAGGTTCAATGTTAATCAGCCCAGGTATCGGACCTCTCTCCTCGTCTCCTCCCATAATCATTATCGTATCTACTCCGAATATCCCCTCGACCTGAGCGATGATTGTTCGCTCCAGTCCGATACCGAGCGAGAGCAGCGCCACCACGGCCGTGATCCCAATAACGACGCCGATCACCGTCAGCCAACTTCGCAGCTTGCGCTGCCGTACAGTCCTTGTTGCCAGCAAAAAGAAATCTTTAATCACGCCGCTCCTCCTTGAGTATTTGTCCGTCACGCAATGTGATGACCCTCTCTGCATAAGCAGCAATCTCAGGATCGTGAGTGACGACGATCACGGTTTTTCCTTCCTCTTTGCTCAGGCGCCTGAGTAATTCCATTACCGTTGTCCCACTCTCAGAATCGAGGTTTCCGGTCGGCTCGTCAGCAAGGATTATATCAGGGTCATTGGCCATTGCCCGCGCGATAGAGACCCGCTGCCGCTCTCCACCTGAGAGTTCGTTAGGGCGATGGTTTTTCCGGTCACCCAGGCCGACTTTGTCCAGCAGCTCCGCTGCTCGCTGTGCACGCTGAGCTCGCTTCACTCTCTGAAAGATCATCGGTAATGCCACATTCCCCTGCGCGGTGAGGGTGGCAACTAAGTTAAACGTTTGGAAGACGAACCCAATCTTGCGGCCTCGTATTATCGCCAGTTGCCGCTCTCTGAGCTGCTCTAGCGGGATATCTTCAATCTCCACCACCCCTGCCGAAGGCATATCAAGGCAGCCGATGAGGTGCATCAGGGTTGATTTGCCCGATCCCGATGGCCCCATGATGGCGATGATCTCTCCCGCGTCGATCGACAGGTCAACGCCGCGCAGTGCGCGCACCACCGTCTTTCCCAACTGATAATCCCTGGTGATTTTGCGTAGTTTTACTAGTGGCATTCTGCCTCCTAATTGGCCGGTGGTTGATGGGTGTATTTAATCAATTCGACTTCAAATAGAGGAATCCATTCATCGTCGATCAGTTCTTCCACACGCAACCGCGGAAAGAGAAAGACCGGAGCCCGGAGGGAAAAAGCAGCGACTATCCGCTCGGTAGGTAGCCGTGGATTAAAGAGAATCCCCTGAATCGTTTCTATACCTGCAATTTCAATATGCTTATCGACGATGAATCTTCCTCCTCCGATGAGAAGGAACTCTTCGCCTACTACGAGCAATTCACGGCGCTCCATCAGAAACAAGAGCGGTGTAAAGTCGACCTCTCGCCTGTCGGCGTGGAGCATCATCATTCCACCTAAAAGACCGAAGAAAGCTAACTCCTCCGGCGTTCCGATCGCCTCTTGCGTTATAATGAGTTGAAACCGTCCGTCTTCCAAACCGATGACCGTTATCCGCAAATATTGCGGCTCTTCTATCTCCTCACTGACGATGCGATAGACCATCGTCGTCGTCCCCAATGGGAATTCGTCTAATTCTGCTTGTCCCCAGCTGCTCGTTGCTGTGGCAAGTAAAATAGCTGCTATAACCAACACAATCTTTGATAACTTGGTGCTGCTTATCATTTAAATCTTCCTCCTTGGTAAGCGAAATATATCGCTGGACTTCTATCTATTATATCGGATGTTCCACCACACTACGGCAAGGACATAGGCAGGAAAACCTGCTTGGGTTGCTACTTTCTACGGCCTGAGGCCAGCTTCTTTTTAGTGGTTACTCTTACCCTTTCCTTGGCATCGCCTCGCTATCCTTGAAGTTCAGATTTCCGTAGCAGATGCTGATATAGCCTCGCTCGTGAGTAACTGGACGACTCTGACAACAATGTTCACCGGAACCCATTATACGCCTCTGGCACAACAGTGTCAAGGACACCACAAAGCCAAATTAGTGGGCACAAGGCGACCCTCAAAACAAGAAACCCCAGACCTGAAACGGCTTTCCTGATTTTAGGCGGTGGAACATCCGTTATATGCAATAGTTGCGATTACCATCAAGTTAGATACAGCATAAACAAGATGCCGCTGTAATGTAAAGTGGAGAAAAAACAACGAGCACCTTGCGAATCCGCCTGCATGCTGTCTTATCCACAGATAAAATGGATGATCTCGCCATTTTGAACGATATAATCACGGCCGGCGCGTCTTATCAGACCCTTTTCCCGCAACGTCTTCTCGCTTTTATATTGGCAAAGATTCCCTACATCCATCACCTCTGCCTGGACGAACCGATCGGCAAAATCGCTATGGACTTTGCCGGCGGCGATAGGAGCCGCTGTATTCTGCGGCACGGTCCACGCGCGAACTTCCGGTCCGTCGATAGTAAAGAAGGTGACCAATCCCAGCAGATCGTAACCGGCACGAATCAATTGGGAAAGACCACTCTCAGTGAGACCCCACTCTGCTAAGTAACGCTCTCTCTCCTGGGGCGTTACAGCTATTTCTGCTATCTCCGCTTCGATCCGGCTGCAGATGGTGATCGTCCTTATTCCGGTTCTCTGTCCTAATTCTTCCACCCGGCGTGAATATTCATTTTTGCCGTTATCATCAACGTTGGCTACGTAGAGGACCGGTTTGGCAGCAAGGAGAGATAGTTCACGGATCAGCGCTTCAGTATCAGAATCAACCTCTCCTATATTGATCGAGGCACCCCGGGCTACAGCTTCAAAGAGCGCTTGGCAGGCAGTAAGCCGAGTTTTAATATGGCGGTCACCGGATTTTAGTTGCCGTGAAAGGGTGGAACAAGTGCGCTGTAAGGTCTCAAGGTCTTTGAGCAGAAGTTCGGTATTGACAATTGAAATGTCTTCTTCCGGGTTCAATCCTCCGGCAACGTGAGCCACATTCTCATCGCGGAAACAACGTACAACATGGAGGATGGCATCAACCGTTCTGATTTCAGCGAGAAACTGATTCCCCAATCCTTCTCCCTCGCTTGCTCCGCTCACTAAGCCGGCGATATCAAGGAACTGTAACTGGGTGGGGATCTTCTGCTTTTCTGGAAAGAGAGCGGCAAGGAGATTGAGCCGCTCATCCGGCACATCTGCTACACCGATATTGGCAGTAATGGTGGAGAATGGATAACTCTCCACCTTGGCGCCGGCAGCAGAGAGTGCGTTTAAAAGCGTCGATTTTCCGGCATTGGGCAGGCCGATCAACCCACATGTAAAGCCCATTTTTCTCCTTTACGCTTATGTGCGACCGTTGTCTGTCCACTGTAAATTCTAACCCTCTCCTTAAGACTTCCTCCTGAACAGGGCGATCAGTAATGACCCAGCAACCCTCTGTTCTTCGCTGTCTTAAGCAACAGCTTGAACGCAATCAGCCCGATTCCCAGGTAGAACGCTGAATTGATCACCA
>CAYSQQ010000093.1:0-4450 GCA_964433275.1 uncultured Thermotogae bacterium | reverse complement strand
CCACTTACCATTTACCATTTACCCTCTTCCCGTAATGCGATGAGCGGATCGAGAAAGGCCCGTGTTCCTACTTGTCGCGGACAAGCAAGGAGACGATCGATCCACTCGGCTGCCTGGGCCACTGCGCATGGAATATCTTTCCCTTCTGCCAGTCCGCAGGTGATCGCTGAAGCCAAGGTGCAACCAGCGCCGTGGTAATCTCCTGTGAGACGGCGGCGGCGAAAACGATGCTCGGTTGATGCTGTAAGCAGAAGGTCTACTACTTGCTCGCCGGGAAGATGGCCACCGGTGATCAATACACTGCTTGGCCCTAACTGGAGGATCTTCTCCCCGGCACGGCGGAGATGATCATCATCAGTGACTTTATTGCCAAGGATCTCCTCCACTTCAGGGATATTGGGGGTGACGATGCTGGCGCGCGGGAACAATTTATCTAATAAAGATTTGACCGCTCCGGTAGTGAGGAGTCGCTCTCCTGTCCCTGCTACCAGTACGGGATCAAGAACGATCGGTCCGTGATAATTTGTCAGCGCGGCAGCCACTGCTTCTACTATTTGCTCCTCGGCCAACATGCCGATCTTCACTGCTGCAACGCCATCTTCCATTGCTTTGGTGATTTGCGCAACGACCATATCAGGCGGAACAGAGAATATTTGCGATACGCCGCGGCTGTTCTGTGCGGTGAGGGCGGTGATCGCTGTCATCCCGCGCCACCCGAATGCCTCGATCGTCTTCAGATCGGTCTGAATTCCTGCCCCGCCGCTGCTGTCTGAACCGGCGATTGTCAATATTCCATTTGGTGTCATCTCTCCTCCGATATTCTTTTGTTCTCTTCCCAGTCTAAGCTCTGCCTGATGTCGACTAGATCGCGCAGTCTGAATTCAGAGGCAAAGATCGTAAAGATAGGATATCACACTTTCCTTGGTAACTGCCGTTCCGCAGTGCCAGTGCTAAAATTTCAACTTAAAATCTCCAGCTTTGTTAATTCTTCGTGTCTCGCCAGAGCCAGATGATCCCACCCTTGCGCCAGCAACGGATACAACTTGTTCGCAATAGCTACTTTTATCCCTTCTGTAGACGAGACGATCTTACCCACTACTGTAACAGAAGTTCCTGTTTCTGCAATGACTGCCTGGCGCAGGGCAGCGACCATCTCCTGCGGAGCGGAGAAAAGAAGCTCGTAATCTTCTCCGCCGTATAAGGCGAGATGGAGCGGATCGCAACCGGTTGCAGTGGCTGCCCGGCGCGTTGCAGTAGAGATGGGAAGACTCTCCGCCCAAATCACAGCGCCTACTTCACTGGCGCGACAGATATGGCCCAGATCACTCGCCAACCCATCGCTGAGATCGATCATCGCGGTCGCTGTTTGTAAGCTGGCAATGATTCTGCTCTCCGGCAGGCGCGGGATAGGAGTGAGATGGGCAGTACGTAGTTGTGCATCGATCATTTTATCCCTGTCTGTCGCCTGTCTGTCGAGCAGACGTAATCCGGCTGCTCCCTTTCCCAGATCACCGGTGACTAAGAGCAGGTCTCCTTGCTGGGCGCCGGAACGAGTGATCAATAAATCATGTTTCACCTTTCCCAGCAAAAAAATATCAATCATCAACTGCGGTGAACGGGTGATATTACCTCCGACAATCGCTGCGCCGCTGCGCTTTGCTTCTCTTTCCATGCCGCAATAGAGTTGATCTATATAATCAACTTCTATTTCTGATGGAAGCCCCAATGAGACAAGCAGATGGGTAGGAACACCGCCCATTGCCGCGATATCACTGACATTGACTGCCACGGCTCGTTGCCCCAACTGATGCGGCGTTATAAATTCGCGCCGGAAATGGACCCCTTCCAATTGGATATCACATGTGGCAAGGAGGTACTCATCTGAATCCGTACGGATGATTGCAACATCATCGCCGATAGCTTCGATTGGATCAGTGTCCAGCGAGGTGAGACGCGCCTTGATCCGCTCGATAAGTCCGAATTCACCTAACTCAGAGACTCTCATCTTCTTCGTTGCGCCGCTTCGATCAGTTGTCGCAAACGGGCAGCAGCAGCAGTGATATCATCAGCAGCGACAACGGCCGAGATTACAGCTGCGCCTGCCGCCCCTGTTGTGATGACGTCATGGACGTTGTCAGTGGTGATCCCCCCAATCGCAATCACCGGCCGCCTGGTCTGGTTGATGAACTTTCGGAGACCGACCAGACCGATCGCTGTACCGGCATCAGGTTTGGTGTTGGTCGAATAGACAGGTCCTACTCCGATGTAGTCTGCTTCTTGCGCTGCTATTTCTTCGGCGAGTGTTGACGGTGAAAAGCCGATTATCATCTTTGGGCCGACCTTGCGACGTGCCTGCGTGAGCGATGTATCGCTCGTTCCCAGATGGACTCCATCTGCCTGTACAGCCAATGCAACATCAATATGGTCATTGACGATAAATGTCACACCAGCATCGCAGGTTAGTTGTCGAAGCTCTTTCCCCGTCGTGATCAATTCGGTGATAGAGGCCTCTTTGTCGCGTAATTGAAGGATAGTTGCGCCGCCGGCGATCGCTGCTGCTGCCACCTGTCGGTGCGATCTGCTGTGAGATAATTTTGGGCAGGTGATGATGCAGAGCCGCCAGTCCACTGCTCGATCCATTACTAAATCGACCACCTTTGATCAGTATATGCCATCTCCCAGAAGAGATATTCGTATTTAGCACTGACAATAAACTTATTTGCCATCATCTTTCTTTCCTCTTTGCCTGCGTTTAGCGCTGCTTGATCGAGTAAATCACGCAGCCAGGAGGCAAGCGCGCCGAACTCCTGCGAGGCATACATCTCGATCCACTGTCTATATAATGGATGTGCCGGTTTTCCTCCCGCGGATAGATGGGTAGCGATTTCATAGTATCCCCACCCGCAAGGAGTGATCGAAGCAATAATCTCTCCCAGCGATCCTGCGAAGGCGGTCTGCAATAGGTGGTCGGTATATGCACGCGCCGTCGGTGTAAGTTCCGCTGCCTGTAATTTTGCGGTGGAGATTCCAAACTTTGCTGCATATTGCCGATGTAAATCCATCTCTACATTGAGTGTGGAGTGCAGTAGTTCAGCTAATTTTCCCATTGCAGCGAGGCTCTGCGCCTTGGCAGCGGCCAGCGCAAGAACGCGGCTGTATTCGATGAGAAAGAGGTAATCCTGCTTGATATAACAGCGAAATTTCTCTTCTGGTAATGTTCCGTCGCCGATTCCCAACACAAATGGATGGCTCAATATCTTCGTAAAGATTGGATCAGTTTGTCTTTGTAGCGAGCGAAAGAAACTATTTGTCTCCATTGATTATTTCTCCTTAACTTTGGCATCTATCCACTTTCAGAGCAAGAAGGGGGTTGTGATAACGTCGGCGCGATGATCTGCGCTACTTTCTTTCCGGAGAGGAGCATCCCTCCGAAGATCGGCCCCATTCGCGGCGTGCCGAATACAGCGCCCACTGCCATCCCTGCTACATAAAGTCCGGGATAGATTTGCTGGGTGTATTGCACGGTCATCTTCTCACCTTTTTCGGCCCACATCGGTCGCTCACCGAGCATTCCTCCTGTCTCTGTATCTATCTTGACTCCGCCTTTATGGAGCAGTTTCTTCACCACTTCACAATCATGGCCGGTGGCATCGATAACTTCACGGGCGCCGGTGGTGATCGGGTCGACATGCAACCCTCCCATCTCGACTGGACTCCACTGGAGGACGAGGCCCTCTACACGATCGTTGCGCAGCAGTAGATCCTCAATATGAATCAGATTGAAGACCTTAGCTCCTGCCTGGATCGCTCCTGCTGCTAACAGTGTAATCGCTTCTATTGCATCTGCCACATAGTAGCCGTCTTCTTTTGCTCTGCTGGTGATCTTGAATTGGTCTAAGATCTGTTTTGCCTCTTCCTGGATCACGATTCGACTGAACATCGCTCCTCCGCCCCACATTCCTCCGCCGATCGCCAGTTTTCGCTCATAGACGGCCACTTTAATGCCGGCTTTAGCAAGATAGTAGGCAGCGGTCAGACCGGCCGGCCCGGCGCCGGCAATCGCAACATCAACATGCAACCACTCCAAAAAATCTGCCATGTACTCCTCAATAAGGAGTCGTGATACTAAAACATCGTCTATCTTCATCGATACAACCTCCTGGTTGCAATACAGGGGAGATAATGGGGGCGTCTGTTCTGCTGTTACAAAGATAATTCGCGCTCTGATCTTAAGGTGCGCGGATAGAATGCAGCTGCTTTGTTTTTGTCCCTCCGCTGGCATTATCCAGGTCAGGTTTTACGGGTCGAAACGCCACCTCATCTTCGTTAAACAGGCAAGTTTCCTCTCAGCCCAACCGTTTGAGCTCCCCTTTAATTTGAATATCAAATTACATAATTTTCTCGCTGTTGTCAAGTTAAGCGGTATGAACAAAGACCAGAGGGAAGAGGT
>CAYSQQ010000092.1:0-4462 GCA_964433275.1 uncultured Thermotogae bacterium | reverse complement strand
TCCCCAGCCTGCGGTATCGCTCCCCATCATCGGTCTCCAAACAGTCAATCTTGCCGACGGCTACCTTGATTCCGTCGTTGAGAAGATGCTTGATGGTATGGATGAGGACCGCTGTCTTACCCGATGAAGGCGGCCCGGCGACAGTGATCAGTATCATCTATCTCTCCTTGCCAGCGCGCTTATTTCCATCAGTGAGTTTAGCGAGAAAATCGCGCATCAGCGCCTCGCGATCATGCAGAGACAGCTCCTCCAACCGTCCGTCATTGGAAAGCCGGAAGATCCGGTCATCGAGCCGCAGCGCTTCGAGGAGATCATGAGTGACATGGACCACTGTAATACAATAGTCTTTCAGTAATCGCTCGGTAATAGAGAGGAGAGAATTTTTTAACTCCACGTCCAGATTGCTAAACGGCTCATCCATCAACAATATCTCCGGTTCGATAGCCATCGCTCTGCCGATGGAAACTCGCTGCATCATCCCCCCACTCAGCTGATTAGGATAATAATTCTCAAACCCCTGTAGTTCGAGTCGCTCTATCCAGACACGCGCCCTTCTCAGCGCCGTCTTCTTTGACACACCTTGAGCCTGTAGAGCAAGGCTGATATTATCGAGCGCCGAACGCCACAGAAGCAACCGGGGATCCTGAAAGACATAGCCGATCTTTTCGTAGTTGACCAATACTTCACCGACATCAGGCCGGAGCGCGCCGGTGATGAGCCGCAAAAGCGTAGTCTTCCCTGCTCCTGACGGGCCGATTATCCCCACTGTCTGGTGCGCGGTGATCCGAAACGACAGATCAACCAAAACCTGATGCCCGTTGAATGCCTTGCTGACCCCCTTGAAGTCGATCATCACTGTTCCTGCTTCCAGTGGGTGAGCCGCCGGCGCAGTGGGGCGAGGACACCAAACTCCAGTGCCCCCATCAGCATGAGACAGACCAGTATCCAGGCGAATATCTCCGGTGTGTTGAGAAAGCTCTGCGCGCGAGCAAAGCTGTGCCCGATGCCGTCGAACGCGCCGAGCAGCTCAGCTAAGATCACCGCACGTATTCCAATACCGGTGGCAAGCGTCAATCCGGCGAGCACTGCCGGACCGATCGCTGGAAGATAGACCTGCGTGAGAAGGAGTCGTTTGGAGAAGCGATAGACGCGAGCCATCTCAATGATCCGCTCGTCAACAGCTAAAATGCCCTCCACTGTATTTACATAGATGATCGGTGTGATGATCGCAACGACTACAAAGATCACCTGAGTACTCCCCATTCCGAACCAGAGCATCGCCAGAACGACGATGATCACAGCGGGTAACGTCATCCCTGCCCAGCGAACCGGTTCCAGAAACGTCCGAAAGCGAGGTTTTAGACCGGCGATGATTCCAACACTAAGACCGATCGTACTGGCAAAAAACAGGCTGAGAAGGAGTCGTCGGACAGTAATAAACACCATCCGACCGACAGTTCCTTCTTGCACCAGACGCACCAATGCAGTTACGGTGGCCTGCGGCGAGGCGACTATCACCTCATGCATAACCAGGCTCAGAATCTGCCACCCTGCCATTACAGCAGCGATCCCGGCCACTGCGTAAACGATCTTTGGGCGCAGTCGCCCGCCATGATAAACCGTGTGTTTTTCCACAATCTCCCCTGTAACTCTACCGCGACTTAGCGCCTTCTTTACTCCAGTTCTACTCCTTCATAATAGAACTCATCGCCCGGCAGAGCGCCGCCGATGATCCGCAGTGATAGTTGCGCCAAGATGCTGAAGAATGCCTCCAGATATTCTCTAGCATCACGTGCCTGAACATGGTTCCAGGTAATGTATTGCAACGACACAGAGACCGGACCGGCCTTAAATCCAAGTTCAGGTAGATGTTGTTCGGCCATCAGTCCTGCCTGCTTAGGATTCTCCAACATCCATTCTACCGCCAATCTGTATTGACGGATGAACT
Organism: uncultured Thermotogae bacterium; assembly: GCA_964433275.1. Classification (GTDB taxonomy): domain Bacteria; phylum Bipolaricaulota; class Bipolaricaulia; order UBA7950; family UBA7950; genus UBA7950. The sequence goes on along the minus strand of CAYSQQ010000092.1, from coordinate 2,514 downwards.
CATCAATAACATCCGGTCTTCCCTGAATACGTGGCAGTGCTACTGTGCCAGCGATCGGAGTCTTTATCTCTTCTCCCACGACCCGTGCCCACTCGGCGTCGAACCTTATCGCCCTGTAGAGGCGATCCGGTCGATCAGCTGTCTTTAAGAGAACCGTCGTTGCCAGTGGCTCAGGAAGCACCGCATGTTCTACCAATCCGGCGACCAGCAGCTGGGCAGCGTGCCTTGGGTTGGGAGTATAGTGCAGATCAAAGTCGACAAACGGATCGATTCCCTGTCGCGTGCTGAGAATCTGCAGCATCAGATCAGGCATCGCACCTTTAAACGGCACGGCAATCTTCTCGCCACGTAGATCATCAAGCGTCGTTATCTCCGGATCAGAGCTTATCAAATAGAGAATGTTCCATACCGAGATATCAAGCAGTTGAACCCCCAGCCCCTTGTTGTAAAAAATAGAGGCCAGGTTAGAGGGCATCGTCACAAAATCGGCATCCCCGCCCGCGACGATCGCCTTGATATGCGCTGGGCTCGCCCAGATCACAAGCTCAACCTCTTCAGCAATAGCTGCCAGTCGATTATTAATCACCAAATACGCCGCCGGAATGGCCAGCGGACCCGGCGGCGCTACAATGACCAATCTGGGGATAAGTTCTCCCTCTGTCCCTATTACCCCACCGATAAACACTAATAGCATTATAGATGCTATTCCCAACAAAGCTATCAATTTCTTTCTGCGTTGCATAATTAGATTCCTCCGTTGTGTTTTTTTGACTCGCGTATGGCTTACACTGAAAGATGAAGTCAGTTTCTTACTATTGCGAATCAAAAGTAATTTCAAAAATAAATTATATCCCCCTGTATCCTCGCTGTCAAGGACAAAACTTATGTCCTTGACAAGCGCTATTCTTCGGTTTATCATACTGCTTCTTCACACATACATACTGGGTACTGCTACTGTTGCTTTGTTAACAGGCCGATTTCCATCTGAAGAAACGGTCCATTTGCCACGCTCAAGAAATAAAGGTACACTGCATTGAGAGCAGTTGTCTGTTTATAAACAGCGAGGAGTCGATGAAAAATCTATTTGGCACTGATGGGGTACGGGGAGTAGCCAACGAGGAATTGACACCAGAGTTGGTCTTTAAATTGGGATGTGCAGTGGGCAGTCTCTTTTGCCGCGGGACACGAAAAGTCATCATCGGCCGCGATACTCGCCTATCCGGCCCGATGCTGACCGCCAGTCTCTCGGCTGGATTTGCTGCTGGAGGGATCGATGTCCAATTGGCTAAGATTATTCCTACTCCGGCGATCTCATTTCTCATTCAGGACGAGCGGGCAGATTGCGGTGCAATGATCTCTGCCTCTCACAATCCACCGCAGGACAATGGAATCAAGTTCTTCGACAATCATGGACACAAAATAACCGCTGCTGCGGAAGAGGAGATCACACGACGTATCGACAGCCATTTCCATCGTTCAGGGACGGCTGTTGGCGATATCACTACTTTAGAAGCGGCATCGAGCCGCTACGCAGCGTTCCTGGCAGGAACGATTCAGAAGATCGATCTTGCCGGGATGAAGATCATCGTTGATTGTGCCCATGGTTCAACCTGTAAGATCGCGCCTCATGTGCTGCAACACTTCAATGCCAATGTCATCGAATTGAATACCTCGCCAGCCGGAGAACGGATCAATGTTGAATGCGGTGTAAATTCGCTTGCCTCGCTACGCAAGGCTGTATTTGACCACCAAGCTGATTTAGGGATCGCTTTCGACGGCGATGGTGATCGGGTGATGCTTGTCTCTGCCGCAGGAAATGTGATTGACGGGGACCAGATGATGGGGATTATCGCGCTATATATGAAGCGGAATAACAGTTTGACCACTCCGGTAGTCGTAGCAACGATCATGAGCAACCTGGGGCTGGAGAGAACTCTGCGCAAAGAAGGAATTACGCTGGCCAGAACTGCGGTCGGCGACCGCAACGTCTCCCAGGAGATGATCGCCCGTCACGCGCAGATTGGAGGTGAACGATCAGGCCATATCATATTCCGCGACCACAGTGCAACAGGTGATGGTATTCTTACAGCGATTCAGTTATTGGATATCTCACATGCCGCGGGAACAGATTTAATCGATTTAGCGGCAGAAATCGAGGTTATACCACAAAAATCGTTGGATATTCCACTGAAAAAACGCTCTTCTTTCCGTAAATCTCCGGAAATAGAAAAATTCATCGCCCAGGAGAAGGAAAAATTGGGTGATGCTGGACGGATCGTTGTCCGTCCCTCTGGGACGCAGCCGTTGATTCGGGTGATGGTCGAAGGAGAGAACGAAGCACAGATCAATGCAGTAGCAAACTGTATCGGCGCCTATATCAGCGAGAATTTGGGTTGACGTCAACATACCTCCCGCTATAATCTTATAGTATTTGGGGGTGTAGCTCTAACTGGGAGAGCGCCTGCTTTGCACGCAGGAGGCTGGCGGTTCGAATCCGCTCACCTCCACCAAATT
>CAYSQQ010000091.1:0-4462 GCA_964433275.1 uncultured Thermotogae bacterium | reverse complement strand
AACTATCTGATCATCTTCGGTTATCTGGCAATTACTTTGGGCGTGGGATTGTATGCGCACCGTTACAGCCGGTATACGAGTGAGAATTACTTCCTTGCCGGCCGCAGCCTTACGCCGATCATTCTCTTCTTCACGATGATGGCGACCAACTTCAGTGCATTCACTGTCTTCGGATTTGCCGGCGCCGGGTATCGAATCGGCTATGCATTCTATCCGATCATGGGTTTTGGGACCGGATTTATGGGATTGGCCTTCTTCGTCATCGGCAGGCGGACTTATCTGCTTGGAAGAACGAGGGGCTATATCACCCCTACCGACCTTATCAATGACCGTTTTCAGAGCCGGCCGTTACGCATCCTCTTCTTTGCAGTAATGGTCATCTTTACACTTCCCTATATCGCGTTACAACCGATAGCAGCCGGCCTCGCCCTCCAGCAACTGCTGGGCATTCCTTATTTTCTCGGTGCAGCGATCATCACTTTTTTTGTCATTGCGTACACATTCTTTGGGGGAATGCGCGGAATAGCTTGGACAGATGTAATTCAGGGTATGATGAAGCTTGTCTTTCTCTCAGTGGCGCTGGTACTGATCGCGCAAGTCCATGGCGGTCTATCCACAGCGAATCTCCTTCTGTATTCCCAACAGGGAGAACTCTTCTCCCGGCCGGGGATAGGAGGAGCTTTTCCCCCTCTTATCTGGATGAGCTTTATGATGTTGTGGTTCTTCTGTAACCCTATGTTTCCGCAGCTCTTTCAACGGTTTTACGCCGCACAGAAGGAGAGCGCTTTGGCAACGACGATGATTCTCTATCCAGTGGTCACCGGTCTCCTGTTCCTATTGCCGGTGACGATCGGGGTGCTCGGTCACCTCTCCTTTCCGGGATTAACCGGCGAGGCTACTGACGCTATCCTGCCGATGATGCTGACGCACTACCTCCCCGGACCGCTCGCAGCACTCATTATTGCCAGTGGGTTAGCAGCATTGATGTCGACGATGGATTCCCAACTCCTCACTCTCTCTTCGATGTTCAGCCACGATATCTATCGACCGGCAACCGGCAAGCAGGGATATCGTGTCGGCAAGGTATTTGTCGTCGTTCTTGCACTGGCCGGACTGGCGATCGCCTATCGTCCACCGGCGACGATCTTTGAGATTGCCACGCAGACATTCACCGGTCTGGCAGTCCTCTTTCCCACTGTCTTGGCAACACTCTATTGGCGCAATGCCACCGCGAAAGGAGCGATCGCATCGATAGTTGTCGGCCAAGTTCTCGTCGTTTTCTACTATTTTGAATTGCTGCCGCGGATGGGGATGCTCCCTGTGATACCAATTCTCGTCATTGCGACGATCGTACTGATCCTCGTCAGCCTGCTCACTGCAAACAAGGGAACGCGTGCATATCTTCAGAGCCTTAACCAATTGACTGGCAAGCGTTCGCGGCGAGCCTCTATCGGGTGGGCGGCTTTCTTCCTCGGCCTCCTCTTGATGGCAATGGATTTCTGGGCGTGGGGCAAAGGGAGTCCGACATTCTTCGGTTTTCCCGGTTGGATCTGGTACTTTCTTGGACTGAATATCTTGCTGGTCATCGGTTATTATCTCTTCACTCGCTATTACTGGCGACCTGATAGATGATTTAGTGATAGAGGGACAGTAAGAACCAAACGAGGAAAGAGAAGATGAACCTCAAGGCAGAAGTAAGAGTAATCACTGTCGATCCTCTTTCTCCTGATCGCGTGATCCTTGCGAACGCAGGCGAGATGATCCGCCAGGGACGGCTCGTTGCATTCCCGACGGAGACGGTTTACGGCCTGGGAGCTAATGGTCTCTCAGCACAGGCAGTGCGGCGTATCTTCGTTGTCAAGTGCCGACCGCCTGACAACCCGCTCATCCTCCATATTGCGGCGCTCGATGATCTGCCGCGGGTCGCCTGTCAAGTGCCATCGTCTGCCTATGCTCTGGCAGCGCGGTTCTGGCCCGGTCCGCTAACCCTGATCCTGCAGCGCAACAAAGCCGTGCCAGATGAAGTGAGTGCCGGTCTGGATACGATCGCTGTACGTATCCCTGCTCATCGCGTAGCATTGGCGCTGATTCACGCCAGCAAAACGCCGATTGCCGCTCCATCGGCCAATCATGCGGGAAGACCGAGTCCGACTACTGCTGCTCATGTTCTCCACGATTTAGGAGAACGGGTAGAACTGATCCTTGATGGCGGAGAGACTGATGTCGGGGTGGAATCAACTGTTCTCGATTTAACGGTGACTCCCCCGTGCATCTTGCGTCCCGGGGGTATTGCTATTGAAGAGTTAAAGAAGGTCACAGGAAAGGTCGATCGGCTCGGAGTAGAGAGACAGGACAGCGGGCCGGCCCGCTCGCCCGGATTAAAATATCGTCATTACGCACCGCAGACGCCGCTCATCCTGGTCAGCGGAACGGAGATGGTAGCGAAGATCATCACGCTCATCGCTCAGTATAAGGCAGAAGGGCAACGGGTGGGAGTGCTGGCAGGAGAAGAGAACAGCAGCCACTACAAAGAGGCGGATTACGTCGTTATAATCGGTCCGCGAGCTGACCTTCCGCAAATAGCAAAGAACCTCTTTGCCGGGCTGCGTCAGCTCGATGCTGCTGGAGCGGATGTGCTTGTGGCAGAGATATTCGATGAGCAGGGAATCGGCGCAGCGATAATGAACCGGCTTCGCAAAGCAGCGAGTGAAGTTATATGAACCGAGCATCGATCAGAAAAATTGCCCGTAAGATAATCGCAATCCTCATGATCGTGTGGGGAGTATTCGCTCTTATAACTCCGTTTACTCCCGCCTCATGGCTTGCATTGATCGGTCTTTCCATTCTTCTTGGTAGACGAGTTACGCTCGCTGATTTACAAAAGAGTTTGCCATGGTTGCGATGGAAAAAAAAGAACGGCGACTGCTCTACCAAGGAGCCGCCGCCGCATAAGTAAGATCAGAGTGGCCTGAATTTCGCTTGAAAGAAGCGCAAATCTTCCGGTTCATAGACCATCCCCAAACCGGATATCTCTTTGCGGTGTGCGTAGAGGTCGATAACTCCCTGCGCCACGACATCCATATGCGAGTTAGTATAAACGCGACGCGGAATGGTGAGTCGCACCAATTCCAATTGCGGATAGTTATGATCGCCTGTCTCTTTATTGCGGCCGGCCGAGACGATGCCCCGCTCCATTGCTCGCACTCCACATTCGACGTACAGAGCAGCAGCAAGAGCTTGTGCAGGAAACTGATCTTGCGGAATATGGGGCAGGAAACGCTTGGCATCGAGATAGACAGCATGCCCTCCGATCGGAACAACGATTGGAATACCGGCGGCGAGGAGTTGTTCACCTAAATAGCGAGTTTGATCGATCCGCCAGGCGACACCATCATCAGTGGCGACCGCCTCGCGCATCCCGCGTGCCATCGCCTCTATATCCCGCCCGGCTAACCCTCCATAGGTGTGAAGACCTTCGTAGATAACGACCAGTTTCTTTGCTTCCTCAAAGAGCCACTCATCGTCAGTGGCGAGGAATCCACCGATATTGACCAGACAATCTTTCTTCCCGCTTACTGTAGCGCCGGCAGTATATGAGCATATCTCCCGCACGATCTCTTTGACGGAGCGGTTTTCATTCCCTGCTTCCCGCTCTTTGATGAAAAAAGCGTTCTCCACGGTGCGAGTAGAGTCAAGGATGACTTTGATCCCGTATTGATTGCACAAATCCCTCACTTTCCGCAGATTGTCCAATGAGATCGGCTGTCCTCCAGCCATATTTACATTCGTTTCTATGCAGATGTAGGGGATCTTGTTTGGTCCTACCTCATCGATCAATCGCTGCAGCTTGGCTAAGTCGACATTCCCTTTGAACGGATGTGTGTTCTGCGGGTCGTGCGCTTCGTCGACGATCACATCGACAAAAGTTCCACCGGCCAGTTCCTGGTGGAGTTTGGTGGTGGTAAAGTACATGTTACCTGGAATGTAATCTCCTTCTTTGATCAGTATTTGGGAGAGGATGTGCTCAGCGCCCCGACCCTGATGCGTAGGCACGGTATAGCGAAATCCATAGACCTCGGCCACTGCGGCAACCAGATTATCGAAGTTAACGCTGCCAGCATAGGCCTCGTCTCCCAGCATCATCCCTGCCCATTGATCATCACTCATCGCTGAGGTGCCGGAATCAGTCAATAAATCAATATAGACGTCAGCGCTAGGCAGCAGGAAAGTATTGTATCCTGCTGTGGCAATTACTCTCTGTCGGTTTTCTTTTGTCGTTTGGCGCAGTATCTGAACCATCTTTATCTTATACGGTTCTGCTATTGGTCGTTGAGACATTGCCTTACCTCCGCACGGAAATGATAAGAGAAACTCGTTTTACAGCCGCAGCAAGACGAGTAAAACGAGTCTATTGACTATATTACTATAGTTTACTTGCCAATACAAATTATCAAAATAAGGT
>CAYSQQ010000090.1:0-4470 GCA_964433275.1 uncultured Thermotogae bacterium | reverse complement strand
CGCTAAGGAATACAAATCAAGATTCCTTTCTGTTCTCTTTGCTATTCTCTGCGTCTTTGCGCCTTTGCGAGAGATCGCTTTTTCTTACTTGGCGGGCTTTTTTAAGCCTCTTGCCAAGGCACGGCTGAAAACATTATGATCTTACGTGTAAACACGGAAAAGAACGAGAAAACTCTATGAATTTTGCTGCTGCGTCTTCCGCGCTCGTAACTGACCACATCCTGCCTCGATCCGAAGCCCCCGCCGCAGACGCATCGAGACGGAAATATTTCTTTTTTCCAGCTCAGCTTGAAACGAGCGTCTTCTCTTATCTGAACTGGGATGTAAATCTACTCCCGGCACTGGATTAAGCGGAATCAAATTGACATGACAGAGTAGACCTCGCACAAGTTCGGCTAACTGTCGCGCATGAGAGAGGGAGTCATTGACTTCGTTGATCAACACATATTCAAAGGTTATTCGGCGTCTGGTGCGTTGGATATAGACCAAACAAGCTTCGATCAACGGAACCAGGGAATAATTTCTGTTGATCGGAATCAACTCATTTCGCAGTCTATCCTCTGCACTATGGAGGGAAACGGCAAGATTCACTTGCAGGTTCTCGCGACTGAATCGCTTGATAGCAGGAATAATCCCGATGGTAGAGATCGAGAACCGTCGCTCACCAAGTGCAAATCCATCGGCATCGTTTAAGATTTTGATCGAGGCGATCGTGGCAGAGTAATTTAAGAACGGCTCCCCCATTCCCATGTACACAATGTTAGAGATTTTACGGCGATTATTCCTCTCCTCGGTGTGGAGTCGGCGAGCAAAGTAAAGAATTTGAGCGATTATCTCTCCCACGGTCAAATTACGTTTGAATTCGCTCTGACCGGTGGCACAGAACAGACATTTAAGGGGGCAGCCGACCTGAGTAGATACACAGACGGTATTGCGTTGGTCATAGCGCATCAATACTGCTTCGATCATTTCTCCATCCGCCAACTGGAACAGAACCTTGGAAGTAAAACTGTCGACTGCAGTGTGGATCGGTGTGATCGTATCGAACGGGAGATCATCGCACAGCTCCTGCCGGAGGGAAATCGGGATCGTTGTTATCTCAGCGTACTCAGAGACCAGACCACAATAAAGTGCGTGCCATATCTGTGTGACGCGAAACTTCGGTTCATTACGCGCCGCAAGAAATTCAGCCAGCTGGCGCCGGTCAAATCCAAGTAGAGTATGTGGATTACTCATTTTCAGTTATGAGCGCAATAAAATCGGCCTCGGTCAATAGCGTGATCTTAAGGTCGATAGCCTGCTGGTATTTTGCGCCTGGATTCTCTCCGATAACAATGTAGTCAGTATCGATGCGGACCGATGATGATACCCCACCGCCAGCGCCGTTGACTCGCGCCGTTGCTTCTGCACGTGTCATCGTCTGCAAGGCGCCGGTAAAGACGAACCTTTTCCCGACTAACCCGCCTGGCAGTTGCTCTCTCCTTGCGATGATCACTCCCGCTGCAAGGAGTTGGTCGATCACCGTTCGATTGGTCTGAATATAAGCGATGATACCAGCGGCGGTGCGTGGTCCGATTCCCGGAACTTGGCGCAGTTCTTCCTCTGTTGCAATCAGAAAGTGATTCAGATCACGAAAATGACCCGCTAACGTTTCAGCGGCCTGTTCGCCGACAAATGGGATTCCCAATGCGAAAAGGAACCGAGAAAACGGGATTCGTCTGCTCGCTTCAATAGCTGCGATCAGTTTTGCGGCTGATTTCTCTCCCATCCGCTCCAACTCTGATAATTTCTTGTGCGTAAGACGAAAGATATCACTTACCTGCTTTACGATTCCTCGTTTTACCAACTGATCGATGAGTCGAAACCCAAAGCCGTCGATATCCAGCCCGCCGTTAGAGACGAAATGGGAGATACTCTCTTTAATTCGCGCCGGACAGGAGATATTGCGGCAGCGATGAGCTGCCTCGCCGACGGTGCGAGTGATCACTCCGTTACAACTAGGACATTGCGTTGGCATTGCAAAGAGTTGTTCAGCGCCGCTGCGGTGATCGACCAGCGGGCGGATGATCTTTGGGATCACGTCTCCTGCCCGTTGGACCACTACTCTGTCACCGATACGGATATCCTTTCGCCGTATTTCGTCTTCATTGTGGAGGGTAGCATGCGAGATATTCACCCCACGGATGCGAACCGGTTTTAAAACAGCAATCGGAGTCAGAACGCCTGTTCGGCCGACACGAACCCTAATATCTTTCACCAATGTGATTCCCTCTTCTGCAGTGAATTTAGCTGCAATGGCCCAGCGAGGCGATCGCGAGACTGTCCCTAAAATACGACGATCAATAAAGTCATTTATTTTGATAACGACACCATCGGTCTCATACGGCAGATCATCACGTTCTTTCTCCAGTTGTCGATAGAAGGAGATCACAGCATCGATTCCACGACAGATCCGGTAAAGTCGATTTACCCTTAGTCCAAGCTGCGACAGAAATCTGAGCAGATCATGCTGTGTCTTCACAGTGAGCGCTTCGACATGGCCAATATCATAGCAGAATATTTTCAGCCGCCGCGTCGCAGTCACTTTCGGATCGAGCTGACGGATAGAACCGGCAGCGAAATTGCGCGGATTGGCAAAGAGAGGCATTCTGTCTTGCCGTCGTTGTTGATTGATCCGCTCAAAGTCGGCACGGTCGATGTACACCTCTCCCCGCACCTCAATGAACGGGGGTATTTTTCCGTGTAGTTTATGCAGATGTAGTGGAATGCTCGTGATCGTACGCAAGTTAACAGTAACATCTTCACCATGTATTCCATCACCCCGCGTCGATCCCTGGACAAAGAGGCCATCGCGGTAGATGAGTCCTACTGACAAGCCGTCGAGTTTAGGCTCGACTACATATGTGATCTCGCTCTGTTTCACTTCCTGTTGCACCCGGCGATCAAAATTCTTGATCTCTGCCTCATCAAATGCATTGTTAAGGCTGAGCATCGGCAGTGAATGGACGACTGTTGCCGTTGTAAACCTGCTTGGCAGTGGCGCACCGACGCGCTGGGTCGGTGAATCAGGGGTACATAGCTCGGGATAATCCGCTTCTATCCGCTGCAACCGACGAAACAATCCGTCGTATTCCGTGTCGGATATCTCTGGTTGGTCGAGGATATAATAGCGGTGATCATGGCGTTCAATCTCACGCCGTAACCGCTGAATTTCCTCTTGCAGCGTATTTTTCACGCGTCCCATCTCGCTGTTGATGTTGCGATCAATTGCGATTTATACCGGACTTAACAGCCGGTGACACTTGCCGGCAAATTCAGTAACAAAATGGATGGTGTGCTCCAAATCATTGAGACGTAATATTGATATCGGAGAATGGATATAGCGGCACGGCACAGAGACGACCCCGCTGATAACTCCTGCTTTTGATAAGTGAATCGCGCCGGCGTCAGTTCCGCCATAAGTTGGTAGCTTGTATTGATACGGAATCATTGCTTCCTCAGCTATTCTCTCTAACGCCTTGACCATTCGTGGGTTGACGATAATCGAGCGATCGGCCACCGTGATCGCCGGCCCTTTGCCCAGACGGACCGGCTGTCGCGCTTCGGGAATGCCAGGCATATCTGCCCCGATTGTTCCTTCGACAGCAAGCGCGATATCCGGATCGATTTGATAAGCAGCTGTCCGTGCGCCACGCAACCCTACCTCTTCGCAGATGACAAAGGCGAAGGCGATATTAATATCGAGCGCTGCCTGGGCAATGTTACGGGCGACTTCGATCAACACTGTGCAACCGGCCCGATCATCAAATGCTTTGCCTGTAACACATCCTGGTGTAAGTTCAGTGAACGGATAGTGGATAACGAGCGGATCACCAATGTGTATCCCCATATCTCTAATCTCTTTACGTGATGATGCTCCCACATCGATAAACATCTCATCGATCGAGATCACCTTGGTCCGGTCTTTGTCGTCGAGGATATGGGGAGGAGCAGTCCCGATTACCCCGCAGACCTTCTCCCCTGAGCGGAGCAGAATCGTTACTCGCTGGGCCGGAATAATCCGGTTATCCCATCCTCCAAGCGGGGCAAAGCGCAGAAATCCACTCTCGTCGATATACTTGACGATAAACCCCACTTCGTCCATATGGGCATCAAGCAGCAATGTCATCTTGCCCTTGCCGCGGCGGTGGGCGATCAAGTTGCCCAATCTATCGACTTTGATATCATCGACATAAGGCTTGATTAACTCTTTGATCTTTTCCTGTACCTCGGTTTCAAAGCCGGCTACTCCGAAGCTGTCAGAAAGCGTTCGCAATATTTCAGTCGTCTTCATCTATATTCCTCCTGATTGGGAGATTATACAGACAGGAGTAGTATTGCGCAATCGCTTTGCTCGCTCCAGTTGGCTAAACAGTCTCTCCGGCGTTGCATGTGGCCGTAATTGCACTACAGCGATTGGTGTGCTACAAT
>CAYSQQ010000089.1:0-4499 GCA_964433275.1 uncultured Thermotogae bacterium | reverse complement strand
GGAACATTGCTCCCGTCGGTCGCAACGTTGTATATACTGGGAACGTTATACGACATCGTCGGAGTAACTTGAATGTTCACACGCAGGCAGCAACGTCTAATACATCTTTTATTTTTGTTTGTATTTGCTTAAAGTATACAATATACAGGAAAGACGGATGCCTTTCTCAACTCTAAGTTTTCAAAGAGCTATTCCTCTTGTCGGTAACTACAGTTTTTTGAGAAGCGCCTAATTTCTTAGGTTAAGAGTTATTTAGGACTGCAGATTCAAGCAACGCGTGATCCATACACGCGGTTAATACTATACTCTCTGTGCCTCCTCACAAGACCTGTGTTCATTGAAGTACGGCAGCTGCGAAAAGGGGACCGATAATGGATCCATACATCCTGATGCGTAACATCACCAAAGTCTATCCAAACGGCATAGTAGCGATCAACGGAGTAGACTTCTCTGTCGAACAAGGGGAGATCCATGCACTGATAGGAGAGAACGGAGCAGGAAAGACGACGTTAATGAAAGTCCTCTTCGGCATGGAAATGCCGACCGCAGGCACGATATTGTTGGCAGGGAAAGAGGTCAAAATAACAAGCCCTCACACAGCTCTTAAGATGAGGCTCGGCATGGTCCACCAACATTTCATGCTCGTACCAACACTTACTGTAGCGGAAAATCTCGTATTGGGGATGGAACCGAAACGGGGCCTCACTTTTCTCTTGCAAAGAGCGATAGAATTGACCGAAAACCTGAGCCGGCAATATGGCCTTCCTGTTCCTCCACGTGCGATTGTCAGTGATTTACCGGTTGGATTGCAACAACGGGTAGAGATATTGAAAATACTGCTGCGCAAGGCGGAGTGCCTCATCTTTGATGAGCCGACCTCTGTTTTGACCCCTCTGGAGACGAAAGAACTATTTTGTGCTGTGAAGAGATTGGCTGCAGAGGGCAAAGCAATAATTTTTATTACGCATAAACTGCGCGAGGTAAAGGAGATCGCCGACAGAATCACCATCCTCCGCAATGGTAAGAAGGTGACGGTTTGCCAAGCTGCCGATGTATCCGAGCAGGATATTACCCGCATGATGGTCGGAGAAGCGAACACCCCAACACCAGTAAAACGAACGACTGTGAGCGGATCTTCCGTTCTCATCGTCCGTGGGTTGACTTGCCAACGCGAAGATGGGCATATTGCAGTGCGTAATCTCTCCTTTGACGTAGCTGCAGGAGAGATATTGGCCATCGCCGGTATCACGGGGAACGGACAGACAGAATTGGTAGGGGCATTGACTGGATTGAACCCCTGTGCCGCCGGCACAATAAAGGTGAATGGCGAAGATATATCAACTGCTAACCCACGCCGCATACGTCTCTGCGGTGTCTCTCATATACCGGCTGACAGAATGGGACGCGGCATCGCTGCGCCGGGGTCGATCACGGATAACTTGATTATCGACCGTTATTTTAAATCGAAATTCAGCCGACGATCGATCTTTGGGTTACGTAAGAGTCAAATCAGACGACATGGAGAGAAACTTCGACAGAAATTCAATATCAAGGCCCCTACGGCAATGATGCCAGTCCAGTTACTCTCAGGCGGAAATATTCAGCGTGTCGTTATAGCACGTGAGTTTACTGCTGCCGCTGACCTCATGATAGCTGATCAACCGACACAGGGGGTTGATATTGCCTCTATCGCCTACGTGCATCAAAAATTGATCATTGACCGTAATGCCGGCAAGGCGATACTGCTCATCTCGGCCGATTTGACTGAGATATTGCAGTTGGCCGACCGTATTGTGGTGCTGTATAACGGTGAAATAACGGCACATTTTTCAGCGCCGGCAGAGATTACCGCAGAAGAATTAGGATATTACATGCTCGGCGCCGCACGACAGGCCGACCAGGAGATAGAGCGAGCAACGTAATGCATAGAGTGAATCTCTTCCAACTACTTCGGGTCTTAAGTGCAATTCTCATTGCAATAACTATCGGGTTGATCATCATCTTTGTCGTGAGCGAAGAACCATTTCGTGCTGCTTACTATCTCCTGTTCGGTCCGCTGACACGGGTGCGACGCAGCGTGGAATGGATACATACGACGATTCCTATTATCTTCACTGGTTTAGCTGTCTCATTGGTCTTCCAGGCAAAGCAGTTTAACATCGGAGCAGAAGGTCAATTCCTTGTCGGAGCGGCAGGAGCGACATTTGTTGCGCTCTATTTTCCCCAGATAGTCGGTCTTCATATCGTAATAATCGCGCTCGCGGCGATGGCTGGAGGCGCGCTTTGGGGCGCTGTCCCCGGTCTGCTCAAGGCACGATTCGCTGCCAACGAATTGGTCTCTTCATTGATGATGAATTTTATCGGTTTCTTTTTGGCGTTGTATTTGGTCAATCACTATTTCCGCGATATCCAGGCCGGGTTTATGACATCGTACAGATTTCCACTGACAGCGTTGTTACCCGATCTTACCATCCGTCCTCGTTTGCACAGCGGGTTCATTCTGGCCGTTGTCACAGTCGGTCTAATGTGGTATTTCCTCTATCAGACAAAATGGGGCTATGAAATTCGGATGGTCGGAATGAACCTGAAGTTCGCTGAGTTCGGAGGGATCAACGTTCAGAGAGTAATCTTCTATTCACAGGCGCTCAGCGGCGGCGTTGCCGGATTGGCCGGCGCAGTGGAACTGATGGGAATACATCACCGTTTCTTGTGGACATCGATGCCTGGTCTCGGCTTCGATGGTATCATTGTGGCAATCTTGGCGCGTAACCATCCGCTTGGCGTCTTGTTTGCCGCTCTGTTTATCGGCTATCTGCGCACTGCGGCCCGGCTGATGGAACGGCGGACAGATGTTGCCTCTGAAGTGACAATCATCATGCAGGCAGTAATCATCTTGCTTGTCACTGCTGAAGCCTTCTTGCAGCTCTGGCAGCGTCGACGGAGCGAGAGAGAGGCGCTGAGAGATGGCTGATATTTTGCGTACAGTTATCAACGTTGGGTTTGCTTTTGCCGTCATTCGGATCACTACCCCGATCGCCTTTGCGGCGTTGGGAGCGTTGATCACTGATTTGGCCGGTACAATTAATATCGCTTTAGAAGGGATCATGCTGCAAGCAGCATTCTGGGGGGTCTTTGTTAGCGCTATCACCCAGAACGTTTGGCTCGGTCTGGCAGCTGGAATGCTGAGCGGTCTATTAACGGCAGCTATGCTGGGCTATTTCAATTTGCGCCTCAAAGCGGATCTGATAATCGCCGGGATCGCTCTTAATATCCTTGCTGCCGGCAGCACCGTCTTTTTCCTCTACGTGTTGGCTGGAGACAGGGGAATATCAGTCAGTCTGCGTAGTTTGGTCCTCCCATCGATTACCCTGCCGTTCATCGCAGAGATACCGGGCATCGGCGCGATCGTAAGTGGCCATCATATCCTCACTTACGTCGCTGTTCTCGCGGTTTTTGCAGTCCATTATTTGCTTTACAAGACGCCATTTGGGCTGCGGTTAAGAGCGGTCGGCGAAAACCCTGCTGCTACCCAATCCGTAGGTATTTCCACGGTCAAAATTAAATTTATCGCTCTGCTGTTGAGCGGGTTGCTGGCCTCACTGGGTGGTCTCTTCATCTCGATGGGATACGTTTCCTGGTTCTCACGTGACATGATAGCCGGACGAGGGTTCATCGGCTTGATCGTCGCGGCAGTGGCCGGGCGGTCAGCCTATCGCGCGCTTGGAGGAGCGATGATTTTCGGTGCGGCAGAGGCACTTTCCTTTGTCTTTCCTGTTTGGGGCATCGCAGGGGAGTTGGCGAATATGTTCCCGTATGTCATAACGCTTATTGCGCTTGCCATCTGGGGCAGAAAACGTATACAAAGAGGCAAGAAACAAACAGGTAAAAGTAGCCATACAGCGCCTGATAGCTAAATTGAGACTGCCATTGTATACCCCGCTCCGCTAATTTATCCAACAATCTCCGGTTATTTATTCTGAGAGGAACTGCGTATCCGGCTGAAGTGGGAATTTATTACCGAGAGACAACACAGGTTCTTTAACCGTTGTTGGAACACCAAGTGCGGTTGCAATCTGGAAAAAACATCTGTGATGGATGCAAAGAACTATCCACTTGACAGCGCAACAATGTTATGTTATACTATCCCCAATAATCAATTTCAGGAGGTTGAAGGATGCTGCAAAATCACCGATTGAATAATCGCTTTATTACCGAGAGTTGGCAGAAGCAGCGTGAATCGTTGAGACGGCCTGACGAGCTGTATTTTTTTGCGGTTGCTGCACAAAGAGAGTCCGAACATCAACCGATAAATTCGTGGCAGTTGGAAATGGAAAAAACACGATGCGCCTCATTAATGGCGATTGGACAGAAGTTAGAGATAAATGTAACATAACAGTATTTTATTGTCTCAAACAGGAGCGCAACGATGCAAAGAGCATACAGGGTAGAGCAGCTCACCAAGGTATACCGCAAAGGCCCGGTAGCCAACGACAAAATAG
>CAYSQQ010000088.1:0-4527 GCA_964433275.1 uncultured Thermotogae bacterium | reverse complement strand
CTGCAGGGGACTTTAACCCCATGAGTTCATGCCCACGACGGGCGTACACAAAGGCATGCACCTGACCGCTGCTCCGCTCCGCTTCACAGCCGCAGGTGATTTACTACGTTAGGATTCACAACGGAACAGAGAGGGGATGGACTGCACTCCTTGACTTAAGACAAGGAGTTAAGCCTCTACCTCAGAGAGGAGGTAGAGGTATAGCAGTCAAGCGATGACGATTCACACGAGAATTTAAGCTTCAGTTGGTACGCAAGGTCAAGGCGAGGAAGCCCATCGTCCAGACAGCGCGTGAGTACCAGATCCACCCGACTCTGCTCGGTCGCTGACGCAAGGAGCATTTGAAATGCGCTGAGCAAGCCTTTGCCGGGAATGGGAACCCGTATAGAGACGAGGCGCGCCTGGCAGAGTGGGAGCGAATGATCGGCCAGTTGACGATGCAGAACGCCCTTTTAAAAAAAGCCTTGCTGCGGCTCGAAGGGCAAGTCCGGACGGCAATCGGCGCTGGAGGACGATGATGTGCGAACTGATCGCTCAACAGGCACAAGCGGACGGTTTACTATCAATCGCGCAGATGTGCCAGGCCCTTTTCTTAAGCCGGGACAGCTACTACCGCTGGTAAGTGGCAGTGGTATCCAGATATGGGGCGCGATCAGATCCAGCGCATCGTCCTGGAGATGCCGGCGTATGGCTGCCGCCGCATCACTCATGAGCTCCGGCGGCGTGGAATCGTGGCCAATCACAAACGGTGATTGTGGTTGGAGATTAGGGAGTAGGTATGACAAGCGTAGTTAACGCTCTACCACATTTTCGAGAACATCCAGAAACGCGTGCTGATCCTCGTTAAGTCATACAGAATATGCATTGTTTTCCCTGTACGGATACTGAGTTTCACAATGTAGATGGTACAGTCGGGCTAATTATCAGAGATCATTCTGCAGATGAATATCGTCGTATCTTACCGGAACTGATCTTTGACTTAGCACGCCGGGTGGTACAACTTTTCCCTCGCGCCCCAAGACGCATAATTTACAGACAACTCCCAAGCAGGGCGCGATAATTAAGTAATGCGTGTCCCTTGCAGTTTACCCGCTGACACCGCAGTTAGGGCTTTAGGTTGGAAGATATCGAAGATCACGATTTCTAGGTCGTGTTCGTAGCAGAGTTGAATGGCAGTCAAATCCATCACGCGATAGCGGTTAGAGATGAATTCCTCGTGGGTGAGGCAGGGAATATATTGCGCTTGCTCATCAATCGCAGGATCAGAGGTAAACACACCGTTGACTTTAGATCCTTTAGCTAATAGAGTCGCGTTGATACCGATACTGTGTAATGCAGCGGCAGTATCAGTGGTGACGAATGGATTGCCGGTGCCACCGGCAAAGAGCACAATCTTTCCTTCAGTAAGAGCAATTTGCGCCGTACGATATGAGATCTTGTCGGTAAGTGGAGTAACGAGCGCTGATTGGATCAGTACTTCACACCCTTGGCGTTCGAGCAAGGCGCGAAGAGCGATTGCGTTTATCACTGTCGCTAACATTCCCATCGAATCAGCATCGGCTTGTGGCATCCATTCAATGGTCTTACCTCGGATGATGTTTCCTCCTCCGAGGACGATTGCCAGCTCAGTCTCTTCTAAACAGGCAATTTCACGAGCAATATATTCAATCGCTGGAGCAGCAAGTGGAGTCTCCTCTCCTTTGAGTACTTCGCCGCTTAGTTTCAATAACACCCGGCGAGGTTGATCTTGAGGCGTTCTTTTCATCGCAGGGCTCAATCCTCCGTTCCAATCTCAAACCGTACAAATCGTTTGATTGTGATCATTTCGTTCATCCTCACTCTCAGCGCACTGAGGACTTCAGCGATGGTCTTGTCAGGATCTTTGACGAACGGCTGGGCCAGCAGGCAGACTTGTTCATAAAACTTGTTTAATCGACCTTTGATAATCTTTTCGACAATTTCCGCTGGTTTATTCTCTGTTGCGATCTGTTTGCGATATATCTCTCTTTCCGTCTCTCTGACTGTCTCCGGCACATCTTCCGTTGTAATGTACTGTGGGCGGCTGGCAGCAATGTGCATCGCCATATCACGAGCAAACTCACGAAACTCAGCGCTGTTAGCAGCGAAATCCGTTTGGCAGCTTATCTCAACCAACACACCCAATGTTCCGTTATGATGGAGATAAGCTTCAACACGACCTTGTAGACTATCTTTCCCCTTATGTGCTAATAGTTCCAGCCCTTGTTCACGTAGAATCTTTTGCGCTTCTTCCAGATCGCCGTCTGCCTTTTTTAGCGCAACTTTGCAGTCCATTATTCCTACACCAGTTATTTTTCTTAATTGCTTGATATCATCAAGTGAAATATTCACTTTGCTTGCTCTCCTTCCTCTGCTAAAACCTCTTCGCCTATCACAGCTACAAGGCTCTTATCCTCTGCCTCCGGCTGAATATTATCTTCGTGTGGCGTTTCAGTATCTTCTGTCCCTGCTGCTTTTACATCCACTGGCAGCTTTTCTGAGCTCTCCTTTGGTGGCGTCTCTTCTGTTTGGCGCCCTTCCTGGCCTTCTAATACCGCATCGGCAATTCGCGAGGTAATCAGTTTTGTCGCCTTGATGGCATCATCATTGCCAGGGATAGGAAAAGTGATCGAGTCAGGATCACAATTGGTATCAATCATAGCGATGATGGGAATTTCAAGGATTAGCGCTTCGTGGACAGCGGTTGCTTCTACTTCAGTATCTATAACATAGAGAGCATCAGGGATACGAGTTAAATTTTTCAGACCGGAGAATCTCTGTTGTAACTTGGCCAAAATGCGGCTAAGTTTAGCTGCTTCCTTATTTGGCAGCATTTCCAGTTCTCCTTCTTCGATCATCTGTTCGAGTTTTTTCATCCGTTCAATGGACTTTTTAACCGTTATAAAATTGGTGAGAACACCACCGATCCAACGGTGATTAATGTAATGTGCTCCGCATCGACGCGCTTCTTCCTCTATCGTCAGACGGACCTGTTTTTTCGTTCCGACAAAGAGGATTTCTCCTCCTCCTGCTATCAGATCACGAATGAAAAAATAAGCCTGTTCAAATAAGTGAACTGTCTGCTCAAGATCAATGATATGGATCCCTTTGCGCTCAGTGAAAATATATTGAACCATTTTTGGGTTCCAATTCTTTCTTTTATGTCCAAAATGGACTCCTGTCTCTAACATCTCTTTCATCGTTAGAATTTCCACATTGTCTCCTCCTGTTGGTAATTGTAATTAGGTTTAAGTATACTACAGTCATAATAATTCTCAACATGATGAACTCAGTCTTGTCCTCGAGCCTTGGAATTACCAGGTACGCGTTACTTTGGTGAGTCCGCGTGGTGATTCAGGATCATATCCTTTAGCACGCGTCAGGTAATAGGAGAAAAGCTGTGCCGGCACTATACTGACGAGCGGACTGAGCCATTCCGGCAGCTTAGCTGGCAGGCGGAGCGATGTGTGAGCAAGTGCGAGCGCTTGTTTGTCGTTAGAGACCGCCACCAGTCGTACCTTATGTGTTGCAACTAGTTCGGAAAGCAGCTTGAATATATCAGCGAAGACCACTCCTGCAGGCACGATTGCCAGGATATGAAACCCGGGAGAAAGAAGGGCGAGCGGACCATGAAGAAAGTCAGAGGTTGAGTATGGGGCGGCGAGTACATAGGCTAGTTCCTTTAGCTTGAGCGACCATTCAACTGCAGTAGCGTAGTTATAACCGCGACCGAGCACTATACACTGGCGTACATCGCGATAGTCTTCTACTACCTGTTCGACGAAGCCATCTAAGGCAAGGGTCTCATGTACCAACGCCGGCACATCGCTCAGAGCTGCCAGACGATTCTTATCACCGCTTAACGCGGCTGAGAGCATGGCGATGCTCATCAGCTGAGCAGTGTATGTTTTCGTTGCTGCTATTGCTTCTTCTGATCCTGCGACGGTATTGATCGTCAATTCTGCGGCCATAGCAAGTGGGGATTGTAAATCATTAGTGATGGCGAGCGTCAATGCTCCCTGCTTTCTGCCTTCAGTGATTACACTGATGATATCCGGTGATTGGCCTGATTGGGAGACTCCTACCACCAACGCGTTCCTCAAGTCCGGCGGGCGCTCATAGAGACTGAAAAGCGCGGGGGCAGCCAACGCGACCGGCAAGCGGTTGTAAGAACCCCAAAGATATTTAGCGTAGAGGCTGGCATTATCTGAGCTTCCTCGTGCAGCCAGATAGACGAAACTTGCGTTCTGTGCGCGGATCGCGCTGGCGATCTTTTGTACCTCATCCAGCTGGTCTTTTATTAGACGGGTAAGAATTGCCGGCTGCTCGAAAATCTCTGATTTTAAACTCATTTTCTCTCCTTGGATAATCTTTTTGGCTCCTCACGCTCCAGGCAGGCGCACGCAGACAGGCCTTTGCGAGAGATAATCTTTTTTTCTCGCCCGTTCGTTACGCTCACTCAAGCCGCAAAGATCGCTAAGGAATACAAATCAACATTTTTTCTGTTCT
>CAYSQQ010000087.1:0-4529 GCA_964433275.1 uncultured Thermotogae bacterium | reverse complement strand
CGCCTTTTTGGCTTGTAGAGCTGATTCATTACGGTGTATGATTATCTTATGGCAATAGGAGTAATCATAATGCACGGATTCAGTAGTCAAAATACGCTCGAGGCATTAGTGAATGAAGCCAAGGAGGCGATCATCTTTGATTTAGTGGATCGTCTTCTTCCCTTAAAGCTGGATGTTATCATCGTTGTAACTAACTCTCCTGCCTTACTGGAACGATCCTGGGATGTTAAGGTTGAAGTTGAGCGATCAGCAAAAGAGTTCCATTTCGGCCGCACTCTGCATCGGGTAACAAAAAAATATGATTTAGATGGTTTTATCTATTTCGGCAGCGGCAGCGGAGCCCTCCTTGATAATTCACAACTGCAGCATCTCGTTACATTTTGCTGGCGCAATGAGAGTGCGGCGCTGTTTAACAACTTCTTCTCGGTTGATTTTGCTGCTGTGTCCAATTGCAAGTCATTACTGAATAGACTCGATCGTATAGCGGGTGAAGCGAGAGATAAGTTGTCATGCAAAACAGATTCTTTTGCAACAATAAGGCGAAATTCTCCTTCCCTTGCCGATGTTCCTTATGCTTGCGCTGCAATGCTCGCCACTGATAACCTATTAGGGTTTTTCCTCACTGAACACCTTGATTGGAAGTCTTACTCGCTGCCGCGCAATAGCGGAACTCAGTTTGATCTCGATACTCCTACGGATATTGCGCTTCTCAAAAATTTTGGGATTAGTAACGCACATATAGCAAAATTTCTCGCGTCAACTTGGATTAATCATCCTCATTTGTCTCATATTATCGACCTTCTCTCCCAGCGCAAGGCACGTCTTTACGTGATCGGACGGGTGAATCCCCATGCTTGGTCCTTTCTGGAAAGGAGAGTCGCCTGCAATACCAATATCCTGTCTGAAGGGCGAGGAATGTTCAGCTATCAAAGAGGAAAAGCAGACGGTATACGCTCAATCATCGGATCTTATATCGCTGCGGAAAAGAATAACTTCCAGAATCGATTCTTTGCTGAGTTGGAAAAAGTTGCTGATGGCGTAATAATCGATACACGACCTATCTTTGCCTACCAACGATCTCTTCCCCGGCGCGCCGATCGTTTCTATTCGGACTTGTTTATGCAGGAGGAGATTACCGACCCATTAGTGCGTGATTTTACTGTGCAAGCTGCGAAAGTTAATATTCCGATCATCCTCGGCGGGCACTCACTGGTCTCTGGAGGTCTATATCTGTTGGCTGAGATGGCGTGGAAGGAGAAAGTCATTCCCCGGCGGTTGCATTTTGAGACTGATTGACAACGTATTCAAATACCGCCTGTCTGGCTTGCCTGTTGCTTGAAAATGCACCCAGAAACTGCAAATAGCACGGAGAACGAATCTTACTCCTCATTAATTCTTGGCTTCTAATCCTGAATTTTGTTTCTCTGACTATCTCAGTTGACAGACAATTGTATCGTGAGTATACTTCTATTTTTAGATGACAAAGATGATGAATTTTCAAGGAGTCCTTTTGATATGAAACCAAGACAACGAACATACATGGCGAAAAAAGAAGAGATTGGCACGAAATGGGAGCGGAATTGGTGTGTGATAGATGCCGAAGGTAAACACCTTGGTCGATTGGCAAGCGCGATCGCCATTATTCTGCAAGGCAAACACAAACCGGTATATACCCCCCACTGTGATACAGGCGATTATGTTATTGTAGTTAACGCTTCAAAAGTGGCGCTCACCGGCGCAAAATGGGACCAGAAACTGTATCAACGGCATACAGGATATGTCGGGAATCTTAAAGAGATTCCATACAGGCGTCTGATCAAGCGACATCCGACATTACCAATTTACGAGGCAGTACGCCGCATGCTTCCCAAGAACAAGCTCGGCAGTAAGATGCTGCGTAAACTGAAGCTCTATCCACGTGCGGTTCACCCTCACATTGCGCAATCACCGCAACGACTCGATATAGATTGATAGTAACTACTCAGGTTCAAAGTTCCGGGGTTCACGGTTCACGGCATGCAGAAGTCGCCAGTAGCCAGTGGCGAGTGGCCTGTGGGGAAAGGGGTTCGTGGTTCGGAAAGAGTTTTTGACAGGATTAACAGGATGGACAGGATAGAGTTCGTGGTTCGTAGTTCAGATCCAGCGTTCTATCTCTTTCTTGCCCTTTTTCTGGAACCCAAAACTCAACACTCAACACTCAACACTCAACACTCAAAACTTTCCGTCTCTCTTCTCCGCTCAGTGCTCTCTGTGGTTCTCTTTTGAAGCACCGGGGACGGGGTTGACTGAATATTTACTTGCGAGCGAGTTATGGTATAATATAACCATGGCAAAAAAGCGGCCGGCAAAGAGAAGACTGATAAAGCGGGCGCGCAAACATCCGCTGGAGCGTGCGTTCGATCCGATCATTGCGTGGCGAAATTCCTGTTTCATCGATACTGCCGGTCAGCGTCTGATAGTATATCTGATTGCGCTGCTCTCCTTTACTCTCCCGCTTGCCATCTGGGAAGGCAGTACTGAGTACGGGTATGTGAAGTCGATCCTCGCTCTCGTTAGTATCTCGGTTCTGCTCATTTTGTGGGCATTGCTCGGCGGGAGAAAAAGATCATGGGAGATCCGCCTCTCGTGGGTAACGCTGCCGTTTGCCCTGTTGGTCGGTGCAATGCTATTGTCGCTGATCAATGCGATTAACATACGTGTCGTTCTGCAAAGTATAGCGTTGGTCATCTCTTTTTTCCTGTTTTATCTACTCGTTCTAAACTTCATTGAGAAAGAAAGGGATATCAAACTTATCCTGTCCGTTCTCCTCTTTTCGGCAGTTATTGCTTCTACTTATGGTCTGTTGCAATATCTGGGGATATTGCCCGGCCCGCCCGGTGCACGCGGACTCGGTGCATTGATCTCCACGATGGGGAACCGCAACTTTCTTGGTGGTTTCCTCTCCTATCTTTTCTTGCCTGCTTTTATTCTCCTCCTGCGCACCCGCCACATTGCCTCCAAAATAATCACTCTGCTGGCAATTGTTTTTATATTCTACATGATCCTCTTCGTCCAGCAGACTGGAATCAGAGTCGGCCTTATCGTTGCTGTAACCGTCTTGGTCGGAGCGATCTTCATCTGGCGGGTAGCAGGGTTGCTCCTTACCCGCAAGCGGATTCTGACAACAGCGGTAGCGATCCTGTTCTTTATCTATCTTTTCGCTGCTCCAACGAGTCCGTTCAATGCGGTGATCGGTCTGGGAAGCGATGGAACGCCTGTATCATCCGTTGTGCAATTCTTCCGTAATCAGTGGGAACGGAATGCAGGACGGGTGCGTGCTTGGAACTGGTGGGTCGGGTGGGAGATGTTCCGCGATAATCCTGTCGTCGGTGTTGGCCTGGGAAATTACAAGCTGAATTTTCTGCCCTATAAAGCACAATTTCTCGCCACAGAACGGGGGGAGCAATTTGATTTCCCCATCCCACGAGCAGCACAAGCGCATAATGAAATCGTCCAAATAACAGCTGAGCTTGGCGTGGTAGGATTGTTAGCTACATTGGCCGCGATAGGAACGATCATCTTCACTTTTGTCAAGCGACTTTCACTGCAGAAGGACGCGCAGCGACGGCTTGATCTTCTCTTACTCGGATGCGGGATAACCGCGTTTTTTGTCCATTCACTTGTCAGTTTTCCTTTGCGATTGCCTGCCTCAACCCTTGTTCTCGTCCTCGCTGTCGGTTTGGCTGGATCGTTATTCTATGGAAAGGTAGGAGAGTGGAAGGTAAGTCTGTGCGGTTGGCCGCGGCGGATATTGATAAGTCTTGTTATTCTTTTCTCCCTCTTTATCTGCATCGTATCGGCACGGGATTTTCAAGCGGATCTGCACCTCAATCGAGGGATCAATGCATTCCACATGGGCCACTTCCACCTCGCGTACCGTGATCTGCAAAGGAGTCACGCCCTGGACTTCGCTCCCCGGCAGACTTACTTCCATCTGGCAATGGTCCAGCTCCAGTTAGACCGGCATGAAGAAGCAAAAGAGAGTCTCAAGCGTGCCCTTACCCGTTTTGTGAGCGCAGAGGTCTTCATCAATCTTGCGAACATAGCGATGAAGTTAGGAGATATTGAGACAGCGCGAATGAGCGTCGAGCTTCTCCTTGCCACGGAACCGTTCCCAGTGATAGAGCGGGAGGCACGCTTTCTGGAAGCAGCGATTACCCTTCGCGAAGGGAATACCGAACGTGCATTGGCGAGTTTAGAGAGGTTACGCGCCGATGATCCAGGGTTTATCCGCCCGCACTTCTTCCTCGGTGAGATCTATCGCAAGCAAGGACGCTCCGATGCGGCGCGGAAGAGTTTCAAGCAGGCAATCACATTGATCGAGCGGCAAATCACAAGCACACAACATCAGCTGGCTACAGCAGCTGAGATCACGGTCCAACGGTTCGGTCGGTTACAACGCCGCCTAGTTGCTCTTACTGAGCAGAAAGAGGCGGTACAGGCAGCGTTGGAGATGTTGCCTCCTGCTGCTGGTGGCTGAACGTCTGTAT
>CAYSQQ010000086.1:0-4547 GCA_964433275.1 uncultured Thermotogae bacterium | reverse complement strand
CTTGAACCGTGAACCTGGATAGTTACCTTCAACCGGTGTATTTACCTCCAAACAGCGAAGAACCAGAAAATAAAAGAGACCATATTGGGAAAGCGCTGGTTGTAATTTAGCAAACTGCAACGTAACCTTTAATAAGTGTAACTACTCAGGTTGTTAGGTTTAAGGTTCAGGATTTGTCCCGCAAAGACAGGGATTGGTCACCTTATCTTCAAATCGTTCAATCTTCGTCAATTTAACCTCAAATCCCGGAACTTTGAATCTGAGTAGCTAAGAAGTTAAGAACTGAGATTTATGATTCGCTGTTAACAGATGACGGACAGATTGAATAATAGCCGAATAATGTCACATAAAGAGGAGAACTTACTGCCACGTCTCTCCCGCCTTTCCTCCTCTCCTGGTGTCTATTTAATGAAAGATGCTGCTGGGAGAGTGATCTACGTTGGAAAAGCAATCTCGCTGCGTAATCGTATCCGCTCATACTTCCAGTCGAAAAAGGGGATGGGGAAGAAGACGCAACTTCTTTCCGTCCATATCGCTGATTTTGCAGTGATTACCACCAACAACGAAGTTGAGGCGCTGATTCTGGAAGATACTCTGATCAAAGAACATCAACCGCGGTACAACATCCGGCTGCGTGATGATAAACGCTATCCATATCTGAAGATCGCAGCGGAATCATTCCCACGGATCCTGGTCGTTCGGAAGCGTCAGCGCGATAGAGCATGTTATTTCGGCCCTTATACCGATGTTAAAGCGATGCGGAAGACATTAAAATTGATCCGTAAAACTTTCCCTATCCGCACTTGCTCGCCTCCTGTACCCCGATCAACAGGGTATAAACCATGCCTTAACTATCATATCGAACGGTGTATGGCGCCATGTGTCGGTCTCATATCAGAGGAAGCGTATGAAGAGTTGATCGCCGGAATAGCGCTCTTGTTGGAAGGAAAGATCAACGGTCTGATAAGTTTTCTGCAGGCAAAGATGAAGGAGTTAGCGTCACAAGAGCTATTTGAGCAAGCAATCAAGGTGCGTGATCAGATCACTGCGTTATCGCACATTGCCACGCAACAACCAATTGTCGTTGCTGATCATATTGAGCGTGATGTTATCGGGCTCTCTATCGAAGCTGATCGTGCTTGTGCACAAGTCTTCTTCATCAGAGACGGACGACTATGCGGCAGGGAGACGTTCTACTTACGTGCACCAGGAAATCCAGCGCCAACGGAAGTCCTCTCTGCCTTCCTCTCGCAGTATTACTCCCAAGTAACGACGATCCCCCGCGAAATTCTGCTTCCTGAGAAGATAGAAGACGAGGCGCTCATCCTTTGGCTCGCTTCACAGCGCAATGGCAAGGTCATCCTGCGCACACCCCAGCGGGGAAAGAAACGGCAGCTGGTAAAGATGGCAACGGATAATGCCCGCTACTCGCTACAAGAGGAAGTGATGCGAGGAGTCCTCCGGAGCGAGGATCTGAGCGTGCTGCGCGAAATGCAACAACGACTTACTCTATCTACGTTACCTCAACGGATTGAAGCGTTCGATATCTCCAATATTATGGGACAACAGGCTACCGGAGCGATGGTCGTCTTTAAAGGTGGGAAACCGGCGCCACATGCCTACAGGCGTTTTAAGGTGAAAATTACCGGCAAACCGGATGACTATGCAATGATGGCGGAAATTCTCCGCCGCCGTCTGCAGCGTGGCTTATCCGAGATTGATCATCTCACCGGTAAATTCTCTGAGTTTCCTGACCTCATACTGATCGACGGTGGAAAAGGACACCTCAATATTGCAGTCAAGGTGATAGATGAGATAAGGAGAAACTATGATTTCCCCTTGCACAAGATCGATCTGCTCTCACTTGCCAAAGAACGAGAAGAGATATTTCTTCCGGGAGCGGAAGCGCCGCTCCGTATTCCTCCTGACAATCCGGCGCTTCTCCTGTTACGCTATATTCGTGATGAAGCTCACCGCTTCTCGATCGATTACCACCGGAAACTCCGACGAGGACGCACCCTCACATCGGAATTGGATTCGATCTCTGGAATCGGCCCAAAACGCAAAGCAAAATTACTGCGTCATTTCAAATCGCTGGAACGTCTCCGCCAAGCTGCCCCAGAAGAGATCGCTGCTCTCCCTGGGATATCCTCCCAACTGGCAATGAAAATTCTCTCTGCTCTTGCGCCGGGCAGAAGCGAAAGGATAGAGGGCTGATCGTCGCAACGCTGTGCGACCTTGCGCTTTGCCGTTGCCTTTTGCCCGATTTAGGGATAGAATAACCTTCTCATTGAAATCTGCAGACAGAAGGAGACACAACAGTTGACTTGACGACCACCTAATAGTGTGTTATAATGCTATGAACACCAACAACGTGAGAGCGTTCACACAATTAGGAAACACTAAGAGCGGTCGCGGTAGTGGCTACGTCGAGACCTAAAACGCGCGTGGACAGGACGTAAGACCCTCCGGGGCGGACCTGGATGAAACGCGAACTTGCGAGTGCGCACTTTTGCACACTTGAAAGATAGCAGGGCAGGACCATAACAACATTAACCACATCAGAATCAGTAACCGAAGGTCATCCGGATAAGGTGGCGGATCGTATCTCAGACGCCATTCTCGATGCATTGTTGACTACTGACCGACAAGCACGCGCCGCTTGTGAAACCCTCGTCACCACTGGATTGGTGTTGATCGGGGGGGAAATTACCACTAAAACGTATATCGACATTGGACGGGTCGCCCGCCAGGTGATCGCTGATGTTGGTTATACCAACTCGCAGTATGGATTCCATCATCTGGACTGTGCAATCCTATCGGCAATCCAGGAGCAATCCGCTGATATCGCCGCTGCTGTCAACTGTTCCAAAGAGAACCGCAACGGAGAGACGCGTAATGATTACACGCAATTGGGAGCAGGAGATCAGGGGATAATGTACGGCTATGCCTCTGTTGAAACTGAGGAGTTGATGCCGCTGCCGATCGTGCTTGCGCATCGGTTAACGAAACGACTGGCCGCAGTGCGCAAAGACGGTACATTATCTTATCTGCGGCCGGACGGAAAATCGCAAGTGACCGTGCTCTATGAAGAGGACCGGCCGGTAACAGTAAAGACGGTACTTATCGCGGCGCAGCACGATCCAGATGTAGAGAGAGAGCGGATAGAACAGGATGTGCTGCAAGAGGTCATCCATC
The DNA here is from genome assembly GCA_964433275.1 of uncultured Thermotogae bacterium. Lineage (GTDB taxonomy): Bacteria > Bipolaricaulota > Bipolaricaulia > UBA7950 > UBA7950 > UBA7950. The sequence goes on along the minus strand of CAYSQQ010000086.1, from coordinate 1,349 downwards.
CCGCGCTCCAGGAGTGGATAGATGACAGAACCGAGATCCTGATCAACTCATCAGGTCGTTTTGTCATCGGAGGACCCGTTGCCGACACAGGAATGACCGGAAGAAAGATTATCGCTGACACTTATGGTGGCTACGGCTCACATGGTGGAGGAGCTTTCTCCGGTAAAGATCCAACCAAAGTCGACCGGTCCGGTGCATACTTTGCCCGCTATGTCGCCAAAAACATCGTTGCTGCTGACCTCGCCCGTACTGTAGAGGTACAAATAGCTTACGCAATCGGTAAGGCGACCCCGCTCGCAGTAAATATTGATACGCATGGAACCGGTAAAATCGACGATGATACGCTGCGCCGAATAATCATTGACTTATTCGATTTTCGTCTGGCTGCGATCCTTGAGCGGCTCGATCTGCTCCAGCCCATCTACACACCGTTCTCTGCATACGGCCACTTCGGTCGCATCGAACTGAATCCAACCTGGGAACAGACCGATATGGTAGAAGACCTACACAGAGCTGCCGGCAAATAGAATTTCGCCGGTAAGAGGATCTACCCTGTCAGCGGCAGTTCCAGCAGGGGGAGATAGATCGGTCCCTTGGGAGTCAATCGACTCTCGCTTAGCGTCAAGTGGCTGATTTTGATTCGCAGCACATCAGGTAAGGAGATAGCACGAATCTTCTCTTCTATGTCTTGCTCTCTCCTTCCTTTGATCCGAGCCACCGTAATATGGGGGGTCGGTCGCCGCTGCTCAGAGGGAAAGCCGAATCTCTCAAGTTCACGCTCTAAGCTGTCGACCAATTCGATGAACTGTGGCGGTCCCGCCCCGCCGGCCCAGATCACACGCGGCGCAGCAAGAGAGGGGAATGCATCAATGCGATCTATGGTCAGGATAAATGGCGCTATCCTCTCTGTTACTCGCCGGCTGACCACTGACAGATTATCGATAGTTGCCGAATCCACTTCACCGAGAAATTTTATCGTAATGTGCAGATTCTCCTCTTTGACCCAAGATGCCCGCGCAGTGATCTTCCGTTGCATACGCCCAGATAGCGCAGCGAGTATCTTCCGTGTTTTGGCATCAATCGTAAGCGAGAAGAATAATCGCACTCTAATCACCTCATCAATTATACAACAAAGACCCTGTTTAGACTGCAAGTTTTCCTACCGCTATTGTTAGCCATAGGTTCAAAGTTCCGGGGTTCACGGTTCACGGTTGGAGAGATGAAGGAGTGTAAAAATCAAAGATCAAGAAAAGATGCTCCGTGCTCTCGTTCTTCTCCCCATTTTAGTCTTTCCCTTGGCGTCCTTTGCGCCTTTGCGAGAGATCGCTGTTTGCTTATTGGCGGGCTTT
>CAYSQQ010000085.1:0-4588 GCA_964433275.1 uncultured Thermotogae bacterium | reverse complement strand
GGGTAGTTACAAGAAAAGAAAAAATGCAAGGGAAGAAGGGGAGGCAAGAAGCAAGACCTGACCCATGCTTGCTTTTTCATATACCCCTCTGGGAGGGAATTAACTTTGAATACAACGATCGTGATTGAGAGAGGAGTAAAGAATGAAAGTTCCGTTGCGCTGGCTCGCTGAATACGTTCCACTCGCTTTCGACGAGAAGAGCGTAAAAGAATTGGCCCAACGGCTCACTGCGGCCGGTTTGGAGGTGGAAGGGATTACGCGGATCGGAGAACTGAGTGGGGCTGTTGTCGGCAAGGTCATTGATCAACGGCTGCATCCCTATGCTGATCATCTTTCCATCTGTCAGCTCGACCTCGGAGACGAGGAGATTGAGGTTGTGTGCGGAGCACCGAACATTATCGTGGGGGGTAAAGTTCCGGTGATTCGCGCTGCTGGCCGCCTACCGACTGGATTGGTGATTGAAAAGAGACAGATCCGCAGTGTCAGATCGATGGGAATGATCTGCTCCAAAGAGGAGCTGGGACTGGAAGCCAAATCCGAGGGGATCTGGAACTTCGATCCACAGCTTGATATTGATTTAGGGGCGGATATTGCCTCTTTGCTGGAGTTTGATGATTTTATCTTCAATATCAAGGTCTTTTCAAACCGTCCTGATTGTTTAGGAATTTTCGGGGTCGCACGCGAAGTGGCGGCGATTATTCAGGCTGAGCTCCATTACCCGGCAGACCAGCTCCGCGAGGAGTCCCAGCGGGCCGATGAGCTGATAACGATCACGATTAAAGACCCGCAGGATACTCCCCGTTACAGCGCCCGCATTATTGAGGGAGTCACAATCGGGCCTTCGCCGTTATGGCTGGAGCATCGTCTGATCAAAGCAGGGATGCGGCCTCTTCTCAACGCTGTCGATGTAACCAACTATGTAATGCTCGAGCTGGGCCATCCTTTGCATCCGTTCGATTATGATTCTCTTGCCGAAGAGATAATTATTCGGCGCGCCCATTTGGGGGAACCATTTCGCACCCTGGATGGAATTGACCATGCTCTCAATTCCACGATGCTGTTGATCACTGATGGCACCGGTCCGGTGGCGATCGCCGGTGTAATGGGCGGGGAAAGGAGCGGACTGCACCACGATACAACGCGTATCCTCCTTGAAGCAGCCTGTTTCGATCCGCTCACCATTCGCCGGAGCGCGCGTGCCCTCTCTCTCTCTACAGAGGCGTCGTACCGTTTCGAGCGCGGGCTCGATCCGCAGATGACAACGCAAGCGGTAAATCGTGTCTGCTCTCTCTTGCAAGGACTTACTGGTTGCCGCATACTGGCGGGAATAGTCGATCGATATCCTGCTCCGCGCAAACGTCTATCTGTCACCTTGCGGCCAGCGAAGATACAACATCTTCTCGGTTGCCCGATCACCCGCAAAGAGATCACTGAGATCCTGCAGCGGCTGGAGATCGATGTAACAGCGGTAGGCGATGATCTACAAGCCGAGATTCCCTCTTTTCGCACTGACTTAGGGCGCGAGATCGATGTATGTGAAGAGATCGCCCGTATCTATGGCTATGCCAATATTCCTTCCATACAGCCGCAGGGGATGTTGGAAATGGGAAAGACCGATCGCGTCGAGGCATTTAAGTGTAATGTGCGATCGATCCTTGTCGGCTTGGGGTTGACTGAAATTATCACCGATGGATTTACCAACGAGAAGTGGAGTGAGCAACTATCACTCACCAAAGACGATCTGGTAATGGTGCAAAATCCGATGACCAGCAGCCAGAAGACCCTCCGCGGGTCTCTGATTCCGGGGCTAATGAGAACTGTTGAACACAATCTAAATCACCGTATCATCGGGGGGATGATCTTTGAACTGGGAAGGACCTTCTCGCGCTCTCAAGGTGAACGAGAAATCCTTGCCGGCGCTCTTTTCGGGCGTAAAGTGATCCCTTTAGAAGGCAAGGAGCAGATTGATCTGCTGGAGATGAAAGGGGTCGTTCATTCGCTCCTTGCGGCGATCACAGATCAGAGGGTGATTTTCCGTTCTGATCAGTCTCCTTTGTTCATCCATCCGGCTCGGAGCGGAAGAATCGAAATCGCGGGTAACTCAATCGGGTGGCTCGGAGAACTCGTGCCAACGATAGCGCAGTCCCTGCCGCAATCACCCCGGATCGTCCTCTTTGAGATCAGCTTGCACAAATTATTACAATTTGTAGTTGATGAGAGAGATAGAGAGTTTGTGCCGCTGTCCAAATTTCCTCCTTGCAACCGTGATCTCTCACTGCTCGTTCCTCCTTCTCTGGAAGAAGTGATGATTCGCCAAGTGATCACTCTCCATCCAGAAGTAGAGAACCTCTTCCTCTATGATATCTATCAGGGGGAGAAAATTGCGCCTCACCGCAGTTTAACCTATGAAATTTCGTTTAAGGCAGTAGATCGCACTCTGACTGACAAGGAGGTCGATGAAGTTATTGCGCAAATCAAGCGAGAACTACAAAAGATCGATGTCCACATTCGAAAGTGATCAAATACTATGAATAAAGAGATCATCACACGCAGCAGCGAAGAGACAGAGAAGATCGGAATCGAGCTTGCATTGTCTCTGCGTGATGGTATGGTCGTCTCTCTGGTCGGTGAATTGGGAACTGGGAAGACGACATTGATAAAAGGAATTGGGAAAGGATTGTTGATCAGTTGCGAGATTACATCCCCCAGCTATCTATTGGCCAAAGAGTATTGCGGACAGCTTGTGCTTCATCATCTCGATGCATACCGCATCTGTTCGGTTACTGAGTTGCGTGAAGTGGGGCTCGACGAACTCCTTCCCCCGACAGAGGGAGTCACGGTGATCGAATGGGCCGATCGTATCGCTGGGATGGACGAAATAAGCGATATTTCAATTACCATTGACTATCTTAATTTAGAGAATCGCAAGGTAACGATCAACACCAAAAAGTGACATTGAAATTGGCACTTCTTTAAGCACTACCGTGCCGGCACAGATAAAGATTAGGTGTAACTACTCAGGTTCAAAGTTCCGGGGTTCACGGTTCAAGGTTAGACCAATGAAAATTGAACAGTTTGAAGATATTGAGGCCTGGCAATTGGCGCGAGAATTGACTCGGAAAGTGTACCATCTAACAAAGAAGCCAGGATCTGCAAAAGACTATGGCCTGAAGAGACAGATACAAGAAACTTTTCAGGTTCACAGATCCACGGTTCAAGGTTAGAGAACGATGTACATAAACCAGGCTTCGGCGTGAGCTCAGCCGAACGCTCAGCACAAGTATCAAGATAAGGCAACCAACCTTGAACTTTGAACCTTGAACCTGACAACCTCTGAAGAATACATATCGCCCAACGAATTCAAAGATCTTTACGAACAGGCCAGACGAACACGTGCTGCGGTTCGTGGATTCATCAATTATCTCAAGGAATATGAAGAGCGTGAGGCGAACAACCGTGAACCGTGAACTTGACAACCTGAGTAATTACGATTAGGTAATGATGATCAATGTCTGTTCTATCCGTGGTGCTTATCCCTGTCGGCATTTGCCGTTCTCAGCGGTTCAATGATCTCTGCGAGCCGTTGTGCGCGGTTCTTACGCAATAAACGTAATCCAGCATCAAGGTCTTGCATCCAGCGCTTTACCTGCTGTTCTAATAAATCCGTGGTTGCCTCACGTCTGCTACCATTTGGCGCCGTAGTTTGGGGAACAAGTTTTTCCGGCGATTCAGTGCTTGCTTCGACCTGCTTTAGCGATAGGTTGAACCGTCCATCAGCAGTCTGGCCGATTATTTTGACCGTTGCGAAAGTCCCTATTTGGAGCCAGTCACCAACATGGCGGACATATTCATCAGAAATTTCTGATATGTGAATAAGCCCGATCATCTCTTCAGCGAGAGTTGCAAGTGCGCCATACTTCTTTAGCGCGATGATCTCGCAGTTGATAATATCTCCTATCTCCATTGTAACCTCTTATATCAGGTAGTTTTACTCTCTACTTCATATCGGCTGAATATCTACCGGGCGCTTTTTTTGATGCGACCGGAGCGTATACACTGCGCACATACGTCTATCCGACTTGATTTTCCATCGACATTAGCATGCACACGTTGCAAATTGGGCAGGCGCTGTTTTTTAGTATGTTGATGGGAGTGGCTGACTGTATTACCAAAATCCGCTCTTTTACCGCATATAGCACAAGTTGTTGCCATTTTTATCTCCTTTTTTTATCGTAATGTGACTACTTACGTAGTCAGGCTGAAGCTGTTTAGGCTGAAGGTTGACGGTTCAGAAAAAGTTCATGGGATTCATAAAGAAACCACAGAGAACACTGAGAGGAAGAAAGAGGGAGGAGAAAAAATAATCTTTTTAATTTTCTTATCCATGTCTTATTCTCCGTGTGTTCTCTGTGTCTTCTGTGGTTAATTTTGGGGTTCGTAGGGTTCGTGGTTAATGTCTTGACCCTTAATCCCTCCTTAATCCTTCTTTTTCTTAACCATTCACCATTCACCATTCACCATTCACCAATTACCTCTTTTTCTTAACCATTCACCATTCACCATTCACCAATTACCTCTTTTTCTTAAC
>CAYSQQ010000084.1:0-4676 GCA_964433275.1 uncultured Thermotogae bacterium | reverse complement strand
GCAAGACGGGCAACCACAAGGGATTGCCCCTACAGTTGTTGCCCAACCGTGAACCGTGAACCGTGAACCTCTTATCTGGACCTCGTACCTGGTTAGAAACCGCCCAAAATGGAAATTCCGATCCTTTCCAGTTAGTAGATCTAAGCAGAGGTTGAGTCAACATACAGACTGACTAACTAACTCTTAAGACGGTAGAAGAGGAGGAGATTATCATTGTATTCGCGCCTATCAAACAAGATCAGATCGCCGTAACTATTTTTCATCGCTTCGCGTTTATAAACTTCAGTGACAACGATACCGTCTTCTGCGACGAGCGGAAGCTCCCCGAGTCTCTGGATTGCTTGATCAGCGAGTCCAGCGGTGTAAGGAGGACCGGCGAAGATGATCTCAAACGCGTGACCACGGCGATAAAAGCGCTCTAATGAACTAAGAAAATCTTCCTGGTAGACACGCCCATAAGGAATAAGCTGCAATGCCGTGAGGTTCTTACGGATGATCGCGCAAGCAGCAGGTGAATGGTCGACAAATAAAACCTTAGCTGCTCGACGTGAGAGAGCTTCTATTCCGACACTCCCTGTTCCAGCGAACAGGTCGAGGAATCGTGCTCCTACAACGACTTCCTGCAGAATGTTGAACAGAGCGGTGCGAACAAACTCTCGCATTGGTCTGGTTCCAGACGCATCCCACAGAAGTTTATGTCCCTTCTTATCTCCACCTGAGATTCGCATCATTGCTCCTTGACTTAAGATCGATCTCCTTCTACTATTAACAGTCTGCCGCTTTATTACTGAAGGATAATCTACCGGCAAGAGTTGGTCAACATGGATATACAAACGATCATTTTTGATTTGGACGGAACTTTATGTGAATACACAGTAACGATCGAAGAGGCGATGAGAAGATCGCTGCTCCAATGTAACGTCGATCATGATCTCCTGGGGGATCTTGGCCGCAGCGCAGCGCGGTATGCTGAAATATGGCGTGAAGAGGAGGCCAAACAAAGACGTGCAACAACAATTCATAAACAAGCATGGATCAAATTACTGCAGGAACGCGGTGAGGTTGACCAGCAAAGAGCACTGCGTCTGGCAGAATGTTATTTTAATGTTCGGATAGCGAGTCTGCGCATGTTCGACGGAGCACGTGAGTTGCTGAAAAGACTGCGCCGCCGATTCCGCCTCGGGTTGATCACTAATGGACCGTCGGATATGCAGTGGGCGAAGATCGACATGTTAAAGATCGAGTCGTTGTTTGATGAGATTATCGTTGCCGGTGATATCGGTATCTATAAGCCGGATGAGCGTATATTCGCTTCCATGCTGCAGCGTCTTGATGCCTCTGCTCAACACGCTCTTTACATCGGAGACTCCCTGGAGATGGATGTGGCAGGTGCGAAACAGGCCGGACTACACACCGGGTGGATAAATCGGGATGGAAAGCCGGCTGCGGTGGAACTTTTTCCTGACTTTGAGCTGCGCGGACCAGCAGAATTATGGGAGACGCTCCAATGCGATACGACGTAGCGATCATCGGCACTGGACCGGCGGGGTTATTTGCCGCCTATGAATTGCGGGAAACGGGATTAAAAGTAATTCTCATCGATCGCGGTGAAGAACCAATGCAACGCAAACACATAAGTTTCGGCGTCGGAGGGGCAGGAGCGTTCTCCGATGGCAAGCTCAATCTCACCCCTAAAATCGGGGGAGATCCAGCGAGTCTCAGTCGTGATGCAGCAGCGATTCAATTGTATATCGACAAGATCGATGCGGTATTCACCCAATTTGGCGCGCCGGAAAGATATTCAGGTGAAAATCCCGATAGTCTGTTCGAATTGAAAAAAGAAGCGAGTCGCTACGGAATTGAGTTTATTAGCGGGCGTCAACGCCATATGGGAACTAGCAAAGTGCGGGTGATCATCGATCGTTTCTACCACTATTTGCGCGATGGAGGAATCGTCTTTTCACTTGTAAATCCGATTGAAAGAATCGAAAAGCGCGGGGACCTGTTCGTTCTTTCCGGCCGTACGACGATCGAAGCAACATATCTGCTGGCCGCACCGGGACGGGCAAGCGCCTATTGGTTACGCGAAGAGGCTCGCCGGTTAAATATTATGACAGAATATGGTCCGATCGATGTGGGAGTTCGCGTCGAATTTCCCGCTGAGATCTATACTCCGATTGAACAGATCATGTACGACGCCAAGCTGCGGATGCGCACCGAGACTTATGATGACATGGTGCGTAGTTTCTGCACCAATCCACGTGGATTTGTCGTCAAAGAGAGTTACGCTGATTATGTTCTCGTCAACGGCCATGCAGAAAACGATAAGAAGACCAACAACACAAATTTTGCGTTGTTATCGCGCATTGAGCTTACTGACCCAGTGGAGGACACAACTGAGTACGGTCGGGCGATCGCCCAGTTGGCAACAACAATCGGCGGAGGGAAACCTATCCTGCAGCGATTGAAGGATCTAAACGATGGCCGGCGCTCAACTGAAGAGCGGATACGTCGAGCAGCGATAACTCCGACCTTAACAGATGTAACACCAGGGGATATTTCGATGGCCCTTCCCAGCCGTGTCGTTGTTAACTTGAGCGAGGGGTTGGAGAGACTCAATTATATCATTCCAGGGCTAAGCGCTGACAATACTCTCCTCTATGCGCCAGAAATAAAATTTTACGATACGCGCTACCCAGTATCAACAATGATGGAAACAGGATGTTCCCGATTTTACATTGCAGGAGATGCATCCGGCTACTCGCGCGGAATCGTCTATGCAGCAGTCACTGGATTGATCGCTGCAGAGGGGATTCGTGCTGAAGCCGCTGCCTGATCGGAAAAGCGAAATACTCACAATCTGAAATCAGCGAGAATAGATCCACCGATAAATTCACGCAGGATGGAATTATTAGGAATTGCAGCGCTGTCGTATATCTCAAACCACTGGAGAAAAGAGAGCAGACGTTCAGCCTCTACGCGCTGCTTGGGATCTTGCACCTGTAACAATAGTGGTTCAGCAAAAGGCTTGAGGACGGATAGCTCATAGACTAACGCAGAGTTGAACATTACGTCAACCTCTTCCTGATAACGGAAGATATTCGCTTTCTCTCCTTGACGGACATTCTTCCACAACGAGAGAGTCTCTTCTGCAGAATACCCGCGAAAGATCGCATCACGCACAATACGTCGAATCAGACGGGTGTCAGTCGTAGAGATACGGTTATGACTGTCGAGATTGAGTTGGGTAATCGCTGAGACAAAGATATGAAAGACCTTCTCTTGTTGTCCGGCACGCAAAAGTTCCGGATTGAGGGCGTGAATTCCTTCGATCAATACCAATTGGTCTTTAGTGAGCCGGATTGATAAGCCCTTCTTCCGCTTGCCAGTAAGAAAATCAAAGTGTGGCTGGTTAACCGATTTACCTGCCAGAAGATCACGTAGGTGACGAGTAAAGAGAGGCAGGTCCAATGCTGATAAAGCATCGAAGTTCATTTCTCCTTGTGCATCACGCGGCAGTCGATCGTGCGGCAAGAAATAATCGTCGAGCGACAGTAGATGAGTGCTAACCCCATGGGCGAGTAACTGTACAGCAAGGCGCTTGGCGAACGAAGTCTTGCCGGATGAGGAGGGTCCGGCGATAAAGACTGTGCGATACCCATCGACATAGTATTGGGTCAACGAACGAACGATCTGGGCGATCTTCCCTTCATGGAGCGCTTCAGAGACGAGCATAATCTCCTCAATGCGCCCGGTGGAGATCGCTTCGTTGAGATCTCCCACATGTCGTACATCAAGAAGACTTAACCATTGGCCGTATTCACTGAAGACTTCTCGCAGAGCGGTAAAAGATTGCGCCGGAGCGATCTTGGTCGGCTCCTCTCGCCGGGGAAAACGCAAGACAAACCCGCTGGCAAACGGCTCCAATGCGTATCTGGTGAGATAGCCGGTCGATGGAAGCATGTTTCCGTAGAAATAATCGATAAACCCGGCCAGGGAATAGAGAGAGATATCTTTGTTCTGATAGCGACAGAGTAACTGCGCTTGACTCTCTTCTCCGCGAGCGGTAAAGAGAGAGCATGCCTTTTCCAGCGGGAGATTCTCTTGCCGAATCGGTAGATTCTCATCCACAAGTTGCTGCATTTGGGTTCTGATGGCGCGTAGTTCGCGGGAAGAGAAGCTCTCTCTGCCTTCCACTTTACAGAAGTATCCGCCATAAGGTACGGAGTAGTCGATAAATAGACGCGCATCAGGATAGAGCTGGTGCGCAGCAACGATGAGCAGAAAAGAGAGAGAACGGCAATAGATGCGTATTCCAGCGGAATCAGAGAGAAAGACTGGCTCAACATCAACATCATGGGTTATCGGTTGTGTTAATTCGCGCAATTTCCCATCGATGATTCCTGCCATTGGTGGATCATCGCAGTCAGGAAAGGCAAACCGTAAAAATGATTCCAACGGAGTGCCTCGCGGGCCTTCAATGACCTGCCCTGTCTTGTTGCGTTCCTGTTGCTTGCCAACCAACAAACAGACTTGGACGGTACGGCGACGCTCTGTGAGATGAATGTCAGTAGTTGATCTATCCATAGTCCTTTTCCGCTGATAAGTATACCAATAACTTATTACTTCACCCCATAATTTCAACTAACATTTGGCGGATATGGTAAGTTACCGCA
>CAYSQQ010000083.1:0-4732 GCA_964433275.1 uncultured Thermotogae bacterium | reverse complement strand
GGAGGATCAAATTGCGGTAACAGTTGTAATTATACCGAAAGAGGTTTTAGAAGCTCTCGAGAAGGAAGTAATTCCTGCAGAAGAAGAAGTCCCTCCACCTCCAGAAGAAGTCACTCCGACTGCAGAAGTGGTGCATTTTAGCAAGTTAGTAGCATTTTTGCCGGAGGCCCCGTCGGGTTGGGTTGCAGAAGAACCTTACGGAATGATCATGACCTTTGCTGAATGGTCTTGGAGTATGGCAGACAGATATTACACAAAACCAGGGACGGATGCACATGCTACTATAGCGATTGTAGACAGTGCATATCAGCTTATTGGCCCCTGGATGATGTGGGGAGCATTCTTTGAGTATGAAGACGCCGATGGATACTTAAAGAGGATAACTTTCAACGGATATCCTGCATGGGAACAACATATGAAACCCCGCGATTACAGCTTGCACATTGGTATAGATGACCGGTTCATGGTGTCTATCTCGGTGTATGAGAGTGATCGAGATACCCTCTATGCTTTCGCCAATGCAATTGATTTCCGGGGAATTGCTGCCCTAGAATAGCATTATTATGTGTAGTAGGGGACGGGATAATTAAACTTGGAGGTGACAAATCATGGGCAACAACAGAACAACTAAGACTGCTCTGGGCTTAGATGAAAACATCGCGGGTTTACTCTGCTATGTACTGGGTTGGATAACCGGAATAGTGTTTTTGGTATTGGAAAAAGAAAATAAGTTTGTCAGGTTTCACGCAATGCAGTCACTGGCGACCTTTTTGGCACTATTCGTGATATCAATAGTCGTTGGATGGATTCCCTTTATCGGATGGATAGTATCAATTCTAATAACACCCTTCGGCTTAATTCTCTGGCTATTGTTAATGTACAAGGCATACAGGGGAGAAAGATTCAAGCTGCCCATAGCAGGCGATTTTGCTGAGAAGCAAATTAGCAAATAATCTAGCGACGTTCGGGACTTCACATACACGCCACACGTTACTGGTAATTGGAGGTATCATCTATGACCCCGGTTAAAGAATCACTGCGGGATCGCCGCGGTCTACCATTGTATTTTGACATCAATCCAGCCGTACTGAGCCCATAGCTCAACCACTGAGAATCGAATACGAGGGGCAGTCTATCACGTGACATCGCGTGGCAATGCAAGACAGGATATTTATGTCTGTGATCTTGCCAGAGTGGATCGCTAACTCTTCCCTGTACGGCCTCCGGCCTTGCTGCGTAACATGGATCTCCACCAACTACATACCTTCCTGTCTGCCGTGCCGAGCACGGCACAGACAGGCGCCTTTGACGGCGCTTTTCAAGACCCCGGATCGCCATTACCTTGCTTGATAAATGCATATTTTGACGACTAAAGAATTACCATAACTTCATCTGCAGGAAAGATACAATTGGAAAAAGCGTTGTTTGTGGGTTATATTTCTGCTGGTTCTGCTGGTCAATAGACCGAACTGCCGAGAAAGCAGATCAATAGCGAGAGTTACCAGTAAGTGTCCAGAAAATTTAGCCAGTCGATCAACATACAAAGAACAAGATACGATATTCTAAAGAAGGGAAGACTCATGCAGTACCGTATATTTGGAAAACTCACTTGGAAGCCGTCAGCCCTTGGGTTCGGTGCAATGCGTCTACCGACGATCGATGGCAACTCAACGAAGATCGATGAAGAACTAGCGACGCAGATGGTACGGAGAGCGATCGATTGCGGTGTCAACTATATCGATACTGCGTGGGTCTATCATCAAGAGAAGAGCGAACCACTCCTCGGGCGTGCTTTGCAAGACGGCTATCGTGACAAGGTCAAACTCGCAACAAAGATGCCCTCATGGCTGATCAAAAAATCCAGTGATTTTGACAGGTATCTCGACGAGCAGTTGAAGCGGTTGCAGACCGATCAGATCGACTTCTATCTCCTCCATGCTCTTAACAAGACTTACTGGCCGAATCTGCGCGAGCTCGGCGTGCTTGATTGGGCGGAAAAGGCGATCGCTGATCATCGCATCGGCGCGATCGGATTCTCGTTTCACGACGAGTTTTCCGTCTTCAAAGAGATTATTGATGCCTACGACTGGATTTTCTGCATGATTATGTACAATTACATGGACGTCGAATTTCAAGCAGGACGTAAAGGTCTCCATTATGCGGCTGCCAGGGACGTTGCTGTTGTGATCATGGAGCCACTGCGCGGCGGCCTTCTTGCTCAGCCCCCTCCGAAGACGATTGCAGATCTATGGGAGAGCGCTCCGATAACGCGTTACCCAGCCGATTGGGCGTTGCAGTGGTTGTGGGATCAGCCAGAGGTCTCCTTGGTCTTAAGCGGGATGTCGACGATGGAGCATGTCGAGGAGAATATAGCGTACGCAGCCCGTTCTCAAGCCGGCTTGCTCTCAGCAGAAGAGAGCGCGCTGGTAAAACGGGTGCGTCGAGCCTACCGCGATCTCGCCCCGATTCCGTGTACGGATTGCAAATATTGCCTGCCATGTCCAACAGGTGTTAATATCCCGCGGATTTTTACAGTCTACAATACCGTAATGATGCATGGTAAACGTGATCATACGCGTTGGAGCTACATCTCGTCCCTTAGTGAAGAAGAGCGGGCCGACCAGTGCATTGCCTGTGGTAAATGCGAGCAAGTTTGTCCTCAACAGATCATGGTCATTGACTGGTTGAAGGAAGTGCACGCCTTCTTTAACTAAAGACTCGGTGCCTCTGTCGATGTGGGCTTGATTATAAAGCAGTGGAGACAGACTGCTTACGTGCTTGGATTACCAATTTCTCCTTTGACTTCAGTTCCTAACCCCGGTTAACAGGGTAAATTATATTATGTCGGCAACCTTAAACCGCGCGTTATGAACTCGATCTTTCAGCCTTATGCGCTGATCATATTTGCACCGTTCTTCTTCCGCTGGAGGTAGCGTTCGCACTGCTTTAAGCGGTCATAACCGAGCATTATCCCGAGGATGAAATCTTCCTCATCGGTGAGTTCTGTAAGTGGCTGGCAACCAATTGGCCGAACCACCTCCACGCATTGCGGCTTGCCGAAAAAGACGTTGATTTTCTTGTGGTTGACTTCTGTGATATAGTACGCCACGTTCCGTCTTTTCAGCGTCGCTGCGATGAACAGTTTATCTTTAGCGCAAGTGGTGTAAAGGACAAGATTCCGCAATCCCTTCTCGTATTCGTACAGGTGATGGGCAAAGATCATTTGCTTATACGAGTAAAGTGCATCGCGCTCGGTTTCTCGGTTCATCTTCCTCAAACCAAAACTATCCGTTCAATTTTCTCGATCCGTTTTAGGAGTTATTATCGTCCCGAACTACGGGTTAAAGGGATTTGGCTATGGCAAGAGCCCACGCTTTAACTTTTTCTTCGGCCAGCTCATCGACTCCAGAGCCAGTGTCAGTCTGAATCTTTAACTTGGCAGCAACCATTGCTGCACCGCATTCTGTAAGCCTCTCCGCAAGCATGTCCACTGCCGCACAGAAGTTGTCAGGAAAACTTTCTTCATCTCCCGGACCAAAAACAGCGGCCTTTTTCCCCGGTAAAGTTACTTTAGCAAGCTTCTCATAGAACGGAACAAAATCATCCTGCAGCTCTCCGAGACCCCAGGTAGAGGAACCAAGGATAATAGAATCATAAGAGCCGAGTTCCTCTACATCTGTTTGAGTAACATTTTTGACCGTTACATCCACTAAACCCTCTTTAAGACCTTCCTCTACGCTATTGGCCAGCGTTTCGGTGTTCCCTGTCGTTGAACCGAAGACCACGATTACAGTTGCCATCTTTTCCTCCTGTTAATTGTTTATGGTGGCTCTCTTATCCGTAACATACATAAAAAATGAAATCTAATATCAATAAGTCTATCCGGTTAAAGATTGAAAGTCAAGTTACGATCAAACTTGGGAGTAAGAAAATTAGCTGCACAGCTGAATGAAGGCCTTTGTGGTTATTCTCGCAGCAGATTTTTCTGTAACCATGTTGCGGTAGTTACGGCCTTGATGTCGTTTACCACCCGATAAGAGGCGAAACCGTATTCCGAGCTGTGGTGATACTGGTGTGCAGTAGGCGGCGACGCAGCAACCAGATGCAGAGCAAATGGGATCGCCTTCTCCTGTGCCAGTTGCCTTAGTTTACTCCATAGCAGTGCAAAACGTTCCGGAGTTCCCTCCTTGGGCGACTGCAATAAGAAGAAAGCGCAAAGATCATCAATTTCTATCCCCAACCCTTTACACGGTTGTAAATGGAGTCGCGCTGTTTTACCGTCCGGGTCGATCACCTGTAGCGGGTCGACGCTGCTTCCGATGATCGGCGGAATCATCTTCCATTCCTGTTTGAGTTCTTTATGAAACCGTTGTGGCTGTGCAAGGAGATGATCGCATCCGAAGACAGCTTGATAGATCAGCTTTTGTAGATCAGCCGGCATCATTTGCGGATGGAACACAAACTCGTCTCTTAGCGTCAGCAGTAACCTTTCTTTTACGCTCATGGTTGGGGGGCTTCTAAACGGGTCCACGGTCCAAGGTCCAAAGTCCACGGTTCACGGTTCCAGGGTTCGAAGAGGAGAGGAGAGGAGAAGAGAAGGTAGCTTGTTATCATGCAACTTCCCAACTGTGAACCTCCGAACCTGCATTCTTCAACCTGGAACCTTAAGCCGTAAACCGCCTGCCTGTCCTCCGGACGCAGACAGGCCCCCGGCGGCCGGCCGCTTTCCTCG
>CAYSQQ010000082.1:0-4817 GCA_964433275.1 uncultured Thermotogae bacterium | reverse complement strand
TGGTCGCTTCAGCCCTTCTCTGATTGCTACCTTGTCTTAACCGTGAGGAGCCGAATAGTTTAGGAACTTAAGTTTGCCGACACGCGCAGATGATAAAAGGACTTAAGCAAGAACGCAGCCTAACTTCGCGTATCCGCAGTTATTTATTCAATTGGTTCAAATGAAAACCGGAAAGTGTATTTTTTCAACTGAAGATTAGGCACTGCACGCGCTGCAAAGATTACACGAGGAGAAAAATCTCCTGCTACCAAAATGCCACGAATAGGGATCCGCTCCTTGTCACTGAAAGTTCCCATATAGGACAATATTTGTGCTACGCAATCTGGGGGAGCAGTACCGGCTTTCAGTTCGATGATGACGATAGAACCTTGTTGGTCTCTGGCTGTAATATCGATTCTACCCGCGGCAGTCGTCAGTTCTTTTCCTTTATCTGCAATGCTAAGACCCTCTTCAAGCTGTGCGATATTAGAACGAAGCGCTGCTTGGAGGTCACGTTCCAGGCCGAAAGTCGTCTCCAGCGCATCGATGACTGCTTCGGTTTCCGAATAGGTGCCCATTGTTAAATGAGCCTTGACAGCGCTGACCGTTCCCGGAGATACTTTAGCTTGCGCTGCGATCTCCTCGCGGCTTAATTTTCCTTCCTGCAGCGAGGTGATGATTGCAGCTGTTTGATCTTCCGTTATTGAACTCATTTATTGCGCTACTGCCTCAGTAACCTTGTTGAGCGCAGCGATTGCCACTTCGAGCATCTCGTCACTCGGCTGGCCGGTAGTGAGTCGCTGCAGCCATAGTCCCGGCTGGATCAGGATACGCACCCACAAGCGATCATAGCGTTTGCCACTGAATCGCAGCAGTTCGTAGGAGATCCCCGCTACCAGCGGCAGGAGGAGGATGCGCGATACTATCCTGCCCCATATAGTCGGTGTGCCAATAAGCGCAAAGAGCAGAATGGAGATTACCAGCACAATCATCAAAAAGGATGTGCCGCAGCGCGGGTGGATAGTAGTATACTTTCGCGCATTATCCACTGTGAGCTCTTCTCTATTCTCATAGAGATGGACTACTTTATGTTCAGCGCCATGGTATTGAAAGACTCTTCTTATATCTTTCAGTCGCGATATGGCAAAGAGATATAGAATAAAAAAAACTATCCGAATAACCCCTTCTACCAGGCTGTACAGAATAGGATTAATATCGATGATCCCCTGAATCTTACCGGAGAGGTAGAGCGGCAAGATAATAAACCCGCCGACAGCAAGGAGGATAGCGAAGGTAAAAGTAGCCACAGTGGCCGCCTTCCCCAATTGTTCTTCTTCGCCAAGTGCCAGGTTGGCTGATATATTGAGCGCTTTAAGGCCGATTGACAGCATATCGTACAACCGAAACAACCCCCGTAAAACGGGCACGGAATCGACCCGTTTGAAGCGCCGCCGTACGGGAATATCTTCGAGGATGATGACACCATCAGCTTCACGCCGAACAGCGACCGCAATGCGAGCGCTATTTTGCATCATCACACCTTCCAACACTGCTTGTCCACCGATAGTTGGCACTGAATTTGCTTTAGTGATCATCAACACTTGTTCTCCGCCGCCTTGCGTTTGTGAAGTTGCGCGCGCCAGACCGTCGACAGAAATTTTACATTGATCAATTGCGGTTAATCATTCCAGTATCTACAAAATCTCAGCGAACAAAGTGAGCTGTATATGCTGTATTAGCCGACCTTTGATCTCTGTCGCGTCTTTTCACTGGCTTGCGATACGAACAGCGATAGTGTTAAGCGCCAACCCCTTGAAGGGTGTCTAAATCTTGCCTCCTTAATCTTTTGGGTTAAGGAGAAGCTTTTCTATGTTTGAAGATTGTCGCTTAGCTTTCTTTATCTTTACTCGCGTACTTGCGCTGGAATCGTTCTACTCGTCCTAACGTGTCAACGAAGCGTTCTTCACCAGTGAACACAGGATGACATTTGGAGCAGATATCGATTCGCATCTGTTTGACCGTGGACAGGGTTTTGAACGTTGCGCCACAAACACACTTTATTTCTGCTTGCTCAAACTTTGGGTGTATATTTTGTTTCATTATTCTCTGCTTTGTTTAGCGTTTGGAGTATTGTTCTCTCTTGCGTGCTTTTCTCCGTCCGTATTTCTTCCTTTCTACTGCACGTGCATCACGCGTAAGAAGACCGGCCTGTTTCAATACCGGGCGGTACTCAGCAGAGACTCCCACTAGAGCGCGCGCAATACCCAATTTAAGGGCGTCGAGCTGCCCGTTGAATCCTCCTCCATTTAGCCGCGCTTTAACGTTGAAGCGACCGACGGTCTCTGTTACATGAAATGGCCGCTTGAGCGTCTTCTCCAAATACTCATCAGTATAAATATGAGCAGAAAAATACTCATTGGCTATTCGTCCATTGACTGATATCTGTCCATCTCCTTCGGACAAGTAGACACGAGCGGTCGATTCTTTACGTCGTCCAATTGCGTGGACCATATCGCCTATTCGCTTTGGCAAGCGTCTTGGTTGTTCTTCCATTTACCTGTTCTTCCCCCAGTTTATATAAATATAATAACTAAAATAATACACGAGTCACTCCATATTGTCAAAGCGATATACCAATTTCAGTTACGGCTCTTGCGTAAGTTTTGGTATGTGGACTCCTCTTTCTTTGGCAACCTCGATCGCCTTGGTATAACCGGCGTCAGCATGGCGAATAACGCCCATTCCAGGATCCGCTGTAAGGACACGTTCCAATCTTCGTTCTGCTTCTTTTGTTCCATCGGCGACGATCACCATTCCGGCGTGGATCGATTTTCCGATTCCTACTCCGCCACCGTGATGAATACTTACCCATGTTGCTCCACACACACTATTTAATAGACCATTGAGAATCGGCCAGTCGGCAATGGCATCAGATCCGTCTTTCATTCCCTCGGTTTCGCGGTACGGGGATGCCACTGAACCTGCATCAAGATGATCGCGACCGATAACGATCGGGGCAGAGACTTCTCCTTTCGCGACCAGTTCATTGAATGCCAGACCGGCTTTAGCTCTCTCTCCGTATCCTAACCAGCAAATTCGTGCTGGCAGCCCCTGAAAGGTCACCTTCTTTTGCGCCTCATTGATCCAACGATGTAAAGATTGATCATCAGGGAAGAGATCGAGGATCATACGGTCGGTGCGGTAGATGTCGTTTGCATCACCGGACAGGGCAACCCAGCGAAAAGGTCCTTTCCCTTCGCAGAACAGCGGCCGAATATACGCTGAGACGAACCCCGGAAAGCGGAAGGCATCGGTAAGGCCAGCGGTATGGGCTTGACCGCGCAGGTTGTTACCATAATCGAAGACGATTGCTCCCTTGTCGAGGAAGCGGTTCATCGCTTCGACTTGAGTCATCATCGATTCAAATGACAACTTAATATATCTGTCGCGGTCCTTCTCCCGTAACTTGCGCGCTTGGTCATAGGTCATCCCTTTGGGGACATAAGAGAGTTCATCGTGTGCTGAAGTCTGATCAGTAACGACATCCGGGATCACTCCTTGTGCCAACAACTGTGGATAAATATCAGCTGCGTTTCCTAACACGCCAATTGAAATAGGAGTCTGCATCTTTAGATGTTCTTTTGCCAGTCGGATCGCTTCTGTAAGCGATTCGGTCGACGTGTCGAGTTGATTGAACTGCAAGCGGCGCTCGATTTGCGCGGGATTAATCTCAACGATTATCCCCACTCCTTCGTTCATCGTGATCGCTAATGGCTGGGCACCGCCCATCTCACCTAACCCAGCGGTGAGGACAAGTTTTCCGCTTAACGTTCCATGGAAATGCTGGCGGGCGCATTCAGTCAACGTTTCATAAGTCCCTTGCAAGATTCCTTGTGTGCCAATATAAATCCACGATCCCGCGGTCATCTGGCCGTACATCGTCAGCCCTAATTCTTCCAGCTCGCGGAATTGTTTCCAGTTGGCCCAGTCAGGAACGATGAGCGCATTAGCAATCAGGACGCGCGGCGCATCAGGGGTCGTTTTAAAGACTCCCACCGCTCGGCCTGATTGGACGATCAGCGTCTCATCATCTGCCAGCTCTTTCAAAGAATGGATGATCAGATCAAAATCCTTCCACGACCGCACTGCTTTGCCAGTCCCTCCATAAACGATCAGATTAGCTGGATCACCGGCTACTTCAGGGTCAAGATTATTCATCAACATACGATACGGCGCTTCCTGAAGCCAGCCGCGACAGTTAAGTTTGTTGCCAATCGGAGCGGTGATATGCCGCGTCATCGTAATTATTTCCCCTTTTTTTCATTTTTCACAAAATTTCTTACTGGCAGCAATGATACTCTAATATCTTGTTTCAGATCAATATGCGCGCAAGCAGAGTCTTTTCTCATCAAAGGATGAGCATAAGAGCGCGAGTCGTTAAATCAATACCCGGTTTGAAGAAGGAGTAAAAGAGCTAAGCCTTCTTTTGCTGCATAAGCTTGACATACTCCGTGTCGCTGTGGCGGCGCGCGATCTTTTTCAGCTCTTTTAGCGTTCCAACGATGGGAAATTGCTTGAGTAAATCTGCACCGTGCGGCGCCTGTTCCAAATCACCGGTCAGGTCCTCCCCAGCGGTGTGCAGTACCTGATGCTCGCCGTTCTGCCAGAGAAAACTCTCGGAGAAATCATATACATTCCCCTTGTAGGCTATGTATGCTGGTGCGCCATCTTTACCATTGTATTGGCGAAGCTCTTCCCGCGTGAACCGGCGTTCTCCCATTATCGCCTCCTGCGTGGAACTTAGGCGGACCCGATTTGGCTTCGGGCCTCCCTTCGCT
>CAYSQQ010000081.1:0-4924 GCA_964433275.1 uncultured Thermotogae bacterium | reverse complement strand
ACCGGACAACCTGAGCAATTAAAAAGGAGGCAGCCGATGAAACGAGTATTGGCAACAGCGCTGGCAGTTATATTGATATTGGGATGCGCAGTACTGGCACGCGAGATCACAGTAGGACCGAATGAGGCGCAGTACGACTTCACCTCGATCCAGGAGGCGATCGACAACGCCTCTCCTGGCGATACGATCATAGTCGCAACAGGAACTTATCACGAGAATCTGCTCATCGCTCTGGCCGAGGGCGATCGACTCATCCTTCAAGGGATGGAAGAAGTGGTGATCGAGGCTGCTGATCGTGGCGCACCAGTGATCAAAGTCAAATCAGGGATAGTAACTTTCAACGATCTTACCATCAGGCAGGGAGCAACAGGAATCCTCGTCTTAAACAACAGCGAAGTTGTAATCAACAACAGCGCGATAAACCAGAACGTGTGGGAAGGGATTACCCTCCGTCAGAATGCCCATGCCACGATCATCGCCACGACGATCAGTAACAGCCGTGAAGGACTGCTCCTCGCCGATGCGGCTGTTGGTCTGCTCAGCAAAAGCACGATCAGAGAGCAGCGGAAGGCAGGAATCTTGCTCTCAGGGACGAGCCGCCTGACTATTATTGACAGCGCCATCGAAGCGAGCCGTGTCGATGGTATCGTAGCAGAAGCGACCGCCTTCCTCTCGATAACAGGCAGCCGGATCAGCGATAATACAGAGGCCGGTCTCCTGGTTACGGAAAACGCGCAAGCAGAGGTCAGTTATTCCACTATTGCCGGCAATGAGATTCTCGGCGTCGGAGCGGAGAACAATGCCCGAATATCACTCGTTGATACTCTTCTAACCGGGAACAACGTCGGTATCGTCGCAGTCGACGCAACGGCGATAGAGATCAAAAGAAGCGAGATCATTGGCAGCGAGGTAGCGATCGTCGTAATAGATGCGCAGGTAACAGCCGACCAGGTGACGGTCAGTGAGAATAGTTTAGGGATCCTGGCACGCGGCGGCGCCAAACTTACACTCAACAGCAGCACGCTCCATAAAAACCTTGCAGGAGCGATCGCAGCGCTGGAAAGCGCCTATTTGACGATCAGCGGCTCTACGATCAGCGCAACACCTGATGTCACTAGTATTTCACTTGCCGGCAACACCAACACACAGATCAGTAACAGCGCTATAACAGACAGCATGACAGGGATCGAGTTGATCGAGAACGCTCAGGCGACGGTCACTGGCAGCACTATCGCCCACAATTTCTTCGGCATCACTGTGACTGATGACGGGCAGATCACGCTCAGTAATGGAACGATAGAGGAGAATACTTCAGCCGTTTTGTTTTCCAGGAACGCGTCTGGATCGATATCCGGCGTCACCATCACAAATAATCTTGCAGCTGTCGGACTCAGCGATGATGCGCAGGTAAAGATCATTGCTTCCACCATTACCGCGAACTGCACCGGCATCGGTCTATTGGGCAGATCACAGGTAATGATCATTGACAGTGATATCACAGAGAATATCAGCGGGATCGAAGCATCGGGAAGGGCGCACGTTGAGATCACCGGCGGAACAATAGCCGCTAATGGAGTCGGCATCGAATTGCGCCATACCGCGACAGCGACGATTGTTGCAACGATGATTTCAGCCAATAGAGCAAAAGGAATATCCCTCTCAGGAAACGCAAAGATAGAGATCAGCGACGCGAGAGTTATGGAGAATATGCATAATGCGATCGAACTTTCCGGAGCGGCACAGGCATTGATCAGTACATCGCAGATTATCGATTCAGGAAGGAACGGCATCGCCGCATGGGGCGACGCTCTTCTGCGAGTCGACCATTCCATAATCAGGTTTAACATGAGCGGTATCGAACTGTGGGACAGGGCACATGGAGTGATCAACCACGGCACCATCACCTGCAATCGCGTTGGCATCACATTATCCGGCGCTGCGCACGCAGAAATCTCTTCTGTGATCATTGCTGATAATGAATTAAGCGGCATCATCGCGGCAGAAGAGGCGATAGTTAGCGTGGAAGATTCGTATATCAAGCGAAACAAGATTGGAATCGGAATTACCCATCGCGCCCGCGCCACAATCAGTAGTGGCGCAATCACTGACAATATGATGATCGGTATTGGGATAAGTGACGAGGCACAGATGACAATTATCGAATCCGCTATTAGAGAGAATCACGCCGGGATACTGGTCAGCAACAGTGCGCATGCAAAGATCACCGGCGCTACCATCACCGGCAACGGCGTCGGTATTCTTATCAAAGAACCCTTCGCCGGCACAATCAAGGGAAGCGCCAATCGTATCTTGGATAACGATACTGATCTGTGGCCGATGATCTTTCCCTGGCCAGAGGGCTTTCTCGTTGAATCGTAATCGCTTAGACTTAAAAGGCAAGTTGACTCTGCTGCCGGTATCGGTTATAGTTGACCCTGCTTGTTGGTCCGAAAACTTCGTGAAAATACAAAATACACAAGTTAACAATCCAGGTGAAAAGAGAATAGAAGAGGTTTGAATAATCGGTGAAGAAAAAGAAGCGAATCTACGAGATAGCAAAAGAACTTGATATCAGCAGTAAAGAGCTGATCGCAAAATTGGTTGAAATGGGAATGCCCTCTCTATATCCGGCTAATTCAGTCGGGGAAGAGGAGTATGATCTGATCCTCTCCTTATACCAGGACGAAGTCTCACATAAAGAAGAGCAAGACAAACCAGCAGCACGACCAGCAAAGTCGTTGCCGCAAGAAAAAAAAGGAAAACCACGTCCACCGGTCGTCGCTGTTCTCGGCCATATCGATCATGGCAAGACGACACTTCTCGATACGATCCGCTGCGGCCAGATAGTGAAAAGTGAAGCAGGAGGGATTACCCAATCGATCGGAGCATACCAAGCCACTTATAACGGAAAAACAATCACATTCATCGATACTCCCGGCCATAAGGCATTTACCACTATGCGCGCCCGGGGAGCACAAGCGACTGATATCGCTGTCCTTGTCATTGCAGCCGATGATGGAATCATGCCGCAGACCATCGAGGCGATTGATCATATTAAAGCGGCCGGTATTCCTGTCATCGTAGTGATAAATAAGATCGACAAAGCCAACGCAGACGTTGACAGAGTCTTCGCTCAATTAGTCGAGCAAAAGCTCACTCCCGAAGAGTTGGGCGGGAATACAATCGTCGTCTCTCTATCGGCATTGACCGGTAAAAATGTCAACGACCTACTGGAGATGATCCTGCTGTTAGCAGAGATAGAAGACCTGCGGGCCGATCCCGACGGACCGCTGCATGCAATTATTATTGAGAGCCATCTCGATTCCTGCCGGGGTCCGGTGGCAACAACGATTGTCAAAGACGGAACATTACGCGAACGGGATTTTATCTCTACTGGATCGACCTGCGGCAGAGTAAGGGCATTGATTGACGAAACAGATCACCGTATCAAAGCGGCAACACCGGGAAAAGCGGTGATAATCCTTGGTCTCCAGCATGTTCCCACTCCCGGGGTGAGGGTCGAAATTTGTGTCGATCCGAATATAGCCAAACGACAGGCGGAAAAAGAGCGGTATAACAATCGTAAGCAGCGGCCTTCTCGCAACACAATGAGTGTGGCCGAACTCTTTCGCGAAGCAGCAGTGACGAAGAAGTTAAAATTAATCTTAAAGGCCTCGTCAATCGGCGCTCTGGAAGCATCAATCCGCGAAATCGAAAATATCACCGCTGCAGAAGATGCAAAATTGGAGATTATTCACTCCGGTATCGGATCGATAACAGAACGCGATATTCTGCTCGCTTCTTCATCGCAAGACCCGTGCCTGGTAGTGGGATTTGGCAGCAAACCGGACTCCAAAGTCGTTAAAAGCGCTGGTTCTCACTCCGTGTTGATCAAGTCGTATGATATCATCTACGATCTGCTCGATGAGATCGAAGCGAGATTGACCCAATTGGTCGCTCCGGAATATAAAGAGGTAAAGATCGGCGAGATCATAGTCCGCGATCTATTCCACGTCTCTATCGGTACGATCGCCGGCTGTTATGTGACTTCCGGAAAGGTGACCCGCGATGCTAAAATAACCGTGATCCGTAACGGAGAAGAACTCTTCTCCGGCGAAATTGCCTCGCTCCGCCGCATCAAAGATGATGTCGCGGTAGTACAGAGCGGCCGCGAATGTGGAATCAAGCTCAAAGGGTTGGATGACTTGCAGATCGGAGATGCTTTACAAGCCTTCCTTACAGAGAAAGTCGCTCCTTGAACCGAGAAAATATATGCGGATCGGCATTCTTACCCTCCATTTTCATCTGTATGGAATCGCCTCTCTCAAAGAGAAGCGATCACTTGTCAAACAGATCATCCGCAAAATCCAGACCACCAAAAATATCTCCGTCGCTGAAATTGCTAACCACGATGATCTCCTGCAGACCACACTGAGAATCGGCTCCATTTCCAACGATGCGCAAATAACCACTTCGTTGCTTACTAAACTAACCGCCAAATTGCATGGTAATCAGCGCGATTATTATTTGGAAGACTGGAAAATCGAGATATTATGAACGATAGTCACAGCCTGGCAAGGATCCAAAGTGAGATCAAGCGGACGTTAAGCGATATTTTGGAATTTGAAGTACGCGATAAAGCGATCAAAAATACTTTTCCAACGGTAATGGCAGTGCAACTCACTCGCGATGCTCGCCGTGCCAAAGTGTACATCTCCATTCCCCAAGGAGCGAAAGAGAAGGCAGCGGTTATCGCCCTATTCCAGGCGAAGAAAGGGTTCTTTCGCAGCATGCTGGCACAACGGATTACACTCCGCTATGTCCCGGAACTTCACTTTGTCCTCGATGAGACAGTAGAGAGAGCATTATGGATGGAAGCGATATTTCGTCAGGATCGGCAAAAATAGGTAAAAGGTAGAAGGTA
>CAYSQQ010000080.1:0-4926 GCA_964433275.1 uncultured Thermotogae bacterium | reverse complement strand
TTGAACTTTGAACCTGAGTGAGTATTTACCTCTAAATTATGAGAAATTGTAATTTGCTTGAACCACAACTAACTTTATTGTGCGGTGATCCGTTCCTGTGCGAGCAGGAGCTGGCCCAGCGCCAAAGACGGCTCGCAGCTGCTGCCGCGGATGTCGAACGAATTGTGCTCTATGGCGATGAGATCAGCGCGCATTCTTTGCAAATCGAACTTGCTTCGTTATCACTCTTCGCTGCTTTTGTCCGTCATTTTGTGATTCGACGCATCGAAAAAACAAATCCCGCTGAGAGAAAGAAAATTGTCTCTGTGCTATCGCATTCTCCTTCTGCTGCAACATTCGTCACTATCGTCACCAGTGAGATCAAAAAGAACAGCTCTCTCTATCGCACAGCGCTCAAATACGGAGTGGTCAAAGAATGTCCTAAACCGAAGCGATTGGAACCCTTGGTACGGAAGATCTTTGCTGATCATAAGTTGACGATTGTTCCCGGCGCTGTCAAAGTATTACTGGAACGGAGCAGGGGCGATCTAATGATGATCGCCAATGAGGCGGCGAAGATGCGTTCTTTCGCGCCGATAAATGGAAGGATAACAGCAGAATCAGCGAGCAAGTTCTTTTTCTGCGCCCGGAAATGGCCGATCTATCCTTTCCTCGATCAACTCGGGATGCGTAATCTCCGCGCGACGATCAACTTGTTGACTGAAGCCGCGCATGAGGATCCGCATCGGCTCTTTTTCGCCGCCGCTCATCATCTGCGACGACTACTGTCAGTGAGGCTTCTCACAGATGAACAGATCTCTCTTGCGCAGATCGCAACAACGATCGGCCAACCGGAATGGCTTCTGCGCCGTTTGCTCAGGCAGGCAAAGAACTTTTCCCGGCAAGAGTTAATCTTCATGCTCGATAAAGGGATCACACTTGATATGGCAATCAAGAGCGGCAGGATAAGGCCGCAGGATGCGCTCCTTGCGCTGCTTCTCCTCGCTGTTACCCCTCAAGCGCGGGCGCCGAAACTATGGTGGCCAATCCAGTCGTCTCTAAGAGGAAACGGCTGGCGACGAGCGCGCTGAACAGACTACCGAGCACGCCGATCCCCAAAGTAATCGCAAACCCCTGCACCGGACCAGTGCCGACAACGATCAATATTCCTGCTGTCAGTAATGTGGTGATATTAGCATCTGCCAGCGCGGACAGCGATCGATCAAATCCACTTTTCACCGCGGCAAGCGGTGATTTACCGGCGCGCCTCTCTTCTTTGATCCGCTCAAAGATGATCACATTTGCATCGACTGTCATTCCGATCGTCAGCAGAATTCCAGCGATTCCTGGCAGCGTCAATGTGGCGCCAAATAGGGCCAATCCTCCGAAGACGATCAGCATTGTGAGAATAAGGGCGAAGACGGCTGCCAAACCAAGGAAGCGATAATAGATCGGCATATAAAGCAGAACAAGGATAAACCCCGTAACAACGGTAATTATTCCCATGCGGATCGAATCTCGCCCTAAAGTCGGTCCGATCATCTCCTGTTCCATAGCGATTAATTCTACCGGCAAAGCGCCGGCGCGTAAGGATATAGCGAGAATCCGCGCTTCATCACGAGAAAAATGACCGGTGATGGTAGTGGTATCGATCACTGCACGCCAACCGCGGGCAGCGGCATCCTTGATCGAAGCAGTGATTTGGGGCGCGCTAAGTACAGTATCATCAAGTGTGACCGCTAGTCGGTCACCAGGATTGAGGCCGGCCAAAGCAGCGATGAACTGCTCGGCTCCCTCCCTGGTAAATTCAAGCGCGATGTGAAATCGACCGACGGCTCCAGGGGCGGTGTCTATTCGTGCTGCTGCAGAGGCCAACGCCGCGCCGGTCAGGATCGGTTCCCGCTCGACAAGATACGGTATTCCTTCCCGATCACGGAGAATCCGCTCGCGGAACCCAGGGACACCCAGATCAGAGTCCGCCCGCACTCCAGCAGTTATGACATTATGAAATTGCAGGATCGCTGTTTGTCCGACCAGACGTTCCGCCTCCATAAGGTCGATAACTCCGGGAAGGTTTACCAGCACCCTGTCCGTCCCCATCTGCTTTATTTCGGGATTGGCCAGGCCAAATTGATCGACGCGTGTGGTCAATATCGTGATTACTTGTTCAATATCGCGCTGCAGTTGCTCGGCAGACATCTCATCCGCTCCCTCAATGCCGTAAACAAGGCGCACTCCACCTTGCAAGTCAAGCCCCAAATTGATCACATCTTCCAGCGGATAAAATGGGTACAAATTTACTATTGCGATAATAATAACACTGACGATCACCGCAAGGCGTATCCACTCCTTCTTGGTAATCTTACCACGTCTCATATTGTCCCTCCTTTATTTAGATAATTTCGTCGTAATGCTGCTTTTAGCAAGACGCAGCGTAGTCTCTTCTTCTAGTTTTATCACTACTGAATCATCTCCAATGTTCATCACCGTTCCATAAATTCCACCTGCTGATATGATTTGATCGCCACGTTTCAACTCACGTAACAGTTGTACATGTTGCGATTGTCTTTTTTTCTGCGGTCTGATCAGCATAAAGTAAAAGACCGCACCAAAGAGGACCAGCACCATAATCAACGGGAACATCTCCCCACCGGGGGCAGATGCCACTTGTCCCCATGCTGTAACGCTGAATAGACAAATCGCCAAACTTATAGTCATGCTTATTTTACTTATCTTGCTCATTTATTACTCCTTATAATTCTCTTTTTTTTCATATCGTATATGGCGATAGATAGCGACAGCAAGAAATAACGCGCCGCCCGCAACTATTATCACCGTAACGGTTACTTCATTCAACTCCCTTCTTCCTGCAACAATGATCTGGCGCGCCAAAAAGAAAAGAACACTCCATATTATACAATAAATGATCGTTACAAACAAGATGCGAATGCGTATCTTAACCGAGAACTCATTTGCCAGCAAATCATAAGCGATAGTCAGCGTAGGAATCAGGATCCACAAATATACAAAGGCAGGTGTGAGAGGAACAGCAACGACGGCCAACAATAAGAGCAAATGTCCTGGGAGAAGGCCGAGGAGATTATCACGTGAGAAAAGGCGATTGAATCCCCGCTTGGAGCGGAAGAAGCTATAGACAACATTGGATATAGTCGCCGTTGTTGTTATTACTAATTGCAACATAGTAAGTTCCAGCGGTCCGAACCTACCTACTAACACTACTATTCCCAATAGGGCTAAGATAAACGGTATCTGCCAAATTGCCATTTCAGTTGCCTGCTCTTTAGAAAGACGGGTAACCACAAGGGATTGCCCCTACGGTCGGCAACCCGGTAGTCGGTCTCGTCCCTGAGCCCGACTACCAGATATATCCGTTACCCATATGAAATCTCTCGAACTTTCTTATCCTTTATGACCGAATCATTACGGTTGATGCATATTATACAAGTTTATGCATGACCAAAGTAGCCAATCCAAGAAATACAAACAGGCCTGTGGCATCGGTGATGGTGGTGAGAAAAGCGCCGCTCATCATCGCCGGATCCTTTCCCCAACGGTTGAAAATAAACGGGATCGCCGTTCCTATTACTCCGGCTAAAAGGACATTGATCCACATTGCAACTGTGATTACCACTCCGAGGTAGATATTCCCTTTCCAGAAGTAGGCGATAACTCCAATTTGCAATCCGAGAAGCAAGCCATTTAACAATCCTACTACAACCTCTTTCCGCAGCACACGCCATAGGTCGTGGAAAGAGACTTTACCCAAAGCGAGACCGCGAATAGCAACTCCGATCGCCTGAATTCCTATATTCCCCCCCATGTCAGTTATCATCGGAAGAAAGGCGGCCAAAATCACCACTTGGGCAAGGGTGTTTTCAAACCCAGCGATAATAGTGACTGCCAGCAAATTGAAGATAATATTTGCCGCCATCCAGGGAAGCCTCTTACGGACAGCGACCGCGGGCGGTGAAAGAGGTTCTTCATCTCCACCTGCAATTCCACTGAATTTAAGAAAATCTTCGGTCGCTTCTTTGCGGATGACATCGATAACATCGTCGACCGTGATGATTCCCAGCAGTTTTCCCGTGCCATCGACAACTGGCAGCGCAATATAATTATATTTATCAAAGATGAGCCCTACTTCTTCCACGTCGGTATCAACAGAGATCGTGATCACGTCTTTGAGTAATAGCTCGGCAAGCCGCGTTGTCGGTGGGGAGAGAGCTAAATCACGCAGCGCCAACACTCCCTGTAAAGAATGATTATCATCGACAACGTAGGCATAATAGATCGTCTCTACTTCTGCCGACCGGCGGCGCAACTCGCCTATTGCCTCAGCTGCTGTCATGTCCAACGGCAATGCCACGACTTCAGGCGACATCAATCCGCCAGCCGTATCAGGAGAGTACGCCAAAAGATCGCTAAGTACCTTAGCTTCTTTTGCATGCATTTGCGCCAGGAAAGATCGTTGTACATCGACAGGCAGAGCAGCGAGCAAATCGACGGCATCATCCGGATCCATCCGCCTGAGAATTACGATCGCTTCGTCACGACTGAGTTGATCGAGAATTTCAGCCGATTCTTCCGGTTCCATTTCACCGAGCGGTGCAGCTGCGGCCTTATAGGCAGCAAGTTTACGCAGTAGCTCTGCCGCCTGTTCGTCATCGAGATAGGAGAGAATCTCAGCGATATCGGCTGGATGTTTCGCTAGTAACTCTTTGAATAAAACCTTCTTTTTCAATGTTTGCTCCTTTCCTTCTCTTTGCAGAAGAGAAATTTTGCATGAATTTCCAGAATAAAATTATTTTTCTATCCTTTGTGTCTATGAGGTGGAATAGTTACTAATATTAGCGATTGTACGCAAGCAGAGCAAACCGGCAATCGGTATATAACAAGTCACGGAAACGGTGAGATTGTAGTAAAGGC
>CAYSQQ010000079.1:0-5004 GCA_964433275.1 uncultured Thermotogae bacterium | reverse complement strand
ACGGCCAGTATCCCGGCCACCAGTAATAACATACTGATTTTCATTTTTGCTTTCAGCATTTGTCTATTCCTCCTTTATTTTTGTAATTACTCTTGCACGCTTGCAAAAACGATAGAAAGATATGGACTCGCTTGATCTATTTTCCCACCCCCTTTGCCGACTACTCCCTTGACTTACTGTTATTGGCAGTCAACGATGATTTATATTTACCTATAGTGTATAGCTATTTACCTATAGTGTATAGCGCAACAAAGATCAAAAGTCAAGTGGATGTTGGTCCTATACAAAATAAGTATGAGTAAGCGCTGGCAAGCTTTGTCGGGTAAATATGCGGTTGGCAACTAACGCTGAGCCACCGACAAGAAAGGGCCAGTGGAGGAGTACCGCGTTTTATGTTGCCAAGACCCGCCGGCGAAGCAGGGAGCTCGCAGTCTGGTTAGTGGTAGAACTTTGTGTTGCCAGGCGCTTTATGGATTTGGGTATTAACTTAACGACTCACGCGCTCATGCTCATCCTGCGATGAGCAAAGACTCGGTTGACAGATCAAAATATCTTGATTATTATTTCACTGAATCAGTGGGAGATCGTCTAAAGGTAGGACGACAGGCTCTGGTCCTGTTAGTGGGGGTTCGATTCCTCCTCTCCCAACCATATAAGATGTGTGCCGGCGCTGCCATCAAATACTCAGGTTCAAGGTTCAAGGTTGGGAGGTTGAATGGTGAATAGTGAATGGTGAAGAGGGAAGAGGTTCCAGGTTCACGGTTCACGGTTCCAGGGTTCGAAGAGGAGAGATTGCGAAAATGAGAAGAGAAGATAGCTTACTATCATGCAACTTCCCAACCTTGAACCTCTGAACCTGCATTGTTTACGTGAATCTGATAACCTGATCATGGTGAATGGTTGGTCACGTTATCCTCAAACTGTTTCCTCTTCATCGCTCTTTAACCTTGAACCGTGAACCTCGGAACCTTGAACCTGGATAGTTACCGTGAACCTTGAACCTATCAACGTGAATCTGACAACCTATCTGGCGTGCGCCCTCTTTTCAGCCCCCAAGTAGGAACACTGGCCCAATCCGTTTAATACTGCAGCAATTACTCTGTGGAGTGGCGCTGCGGTTCCCAGATAATCCCTGATTGATATCGCCGGTTTCTCCACCTTTCCCAGGTCGATCGACCTGTTATTGACATTTATTCCCACTCCTGCGAGCAGTAGTTGTAACTGTCCGCTGCTGATCACTGTTTGGCATATTATCCCCCCCACCTTTCTATTGGCAAGGAATAGGTCATTCGGCTCTGCTGCTTGGACAGGAATTTCCAGTTTAGATCGTATCTGAACGGCGATCTGCCGGGCAAGGGCGATATTCCAACGATGAAGATCGCGATCCAGTCGTGGCTCATCAGCGGTCAATTTGGTCTTACCGGCGAGTCGCGGCGGAAGCAACGCTGTAAGCCAGACTCCTCCGCGTGGTGATTGCCAGACTTTCCCATGTCTACCGTGACCAGCAGATTGAGTCTTTGCAATTGCCACCGTACCGAAGGGGGCGCCATCCGCCGCCAGTCTCTGCACCACTTCCGTAGTTGAGCTGACATGGTCGTAGATGTTGATATGCCAGTTGGGATCGTTGAGCTTGATTTTCAGCGCGCTGATATCGATCTGGTCTTCAACTTTACTTTGCAATCTGCTCATCTGCTGCGCGATAATCGGATCTGCACGCGATGACCATTGATCAGAACGTCGGCTTGATATTCGTATTTGTCTGCCAGATCGGCGTGAAATCTCGTGGCGAGAACCTCTTTGCAGATCACCTCACTATTCTTCTCCATCACCGCAAGGAGTGTTCCTTCGGCATCGTAAGCGATCACTATTCGGTCGGTGACTTCAAACCCGGCATCTTTACGCATCCGCTGAATAGTGTGGATCAACTCGCGTACCAAACCGGCTGCGACGAGTCGTTCATCAAGGGTGGTATCGAGGAGGAGTTTGACTTCACCCTCTTCTGCGGCGATGAAGTTTTTCGGCAGTACCGGAGAGAAAGTCACATCTGCTTCTGTTATCTCGATGGCTGCGCCTTCAACTTCCAGCTCAATTGGTCCGCGGGCAAGTCGTTCTTTGAACTGGTTGCCAGCACTGGTTTTGATCAACCTACCCACTCGTTGGGCCATTGCTCCTAAGCGAGGACCAAGTGTGGCAAAATTCGGCTCGGCAAGATAGGTATAATACTGATCAAAATCAGTTGTCAGTGTAATTTGCTCAACATTCATTTCAGTTTTGATCAGCGCGATTACTTCGTTGCGCACAGGCGTTACATCACCTGTAAAGATGATCTGTGACAATGGCTGACGCACTTTTATCTGCGCTCTGTTCCTGGCACGATGCCCCAGCGTGACAATCTGGCGCGCCAGCGTCATTTCGCTTTCCAGCGCTGGATCGATCTTCGCATCATTAAAGTGAGGATATGGGCAGAGGTGAACGCTTGGCGGTCCTTGCTTAACTTGTAAGTTGCGGTATATCTCTTCGGCTAAAAAAGGAATGAATGGTGCAAGTAGTTGAGCAAATGCCACCAATACCTGATAGAGGGTTGTATATGCAGCTACTTTATCGGCTGTCATTCCGCTTCCCCAGAACCGCCGCCGCGAAGAGCGAATATACCAGTTAGAGAGCTCATCAAGGAACGATTGCAATGCTTCGGTCGCCGGCAGAACATTGTACAAGTCAAGCTCTTCACTCACTCGCTTGATAGTGGTGTGCAAGCGGGAGATAATCCAGTGATCAATGGTCGTAATATCTGATGCTTCTGCTTGGTGGCTATGTGGATCAAAGGAGTCGATTGATGCATACAATGCGAAGAAGTCATAGGTGTTGCGCAGGGTGCCCAGGAAGCGATAGAGAGGTTCTTTGATCTCATCTGGGCCCAGCCTCTTGGAGCGCCACGGAGCGCTGGAGGAGTAGAAATACCAGCGCAGACAATCAGCGCCGTAAAGATCGATCAGCTCCCACGGATCGATCACGTTCCCCTTGCTTTTACTCATTGCACGCCCCTGTTCATCAAGGCCGTGACCAGTGACAATACAGTTACGGAACGGGAGATCGTGATGGATTATTGTACTGGTAGCAAGGAGAGTGTAAAACCAACCGCGCGTCTGATCTATCCCTTCACAGATAAAATCAGCAGGGAAATTTTCCCGGAACTTCTCCTGATTTTCAAATGGGTAGTGCCACTGTGCTGTATGCATACATCCGGAGTCGAACCAGGCATCGATCACATTCGGCACGCGCTTCATCTCTCCTTCGCATTGCGGGCAGGCAAGATCAACAGCATCGATATAGGGACGATGAAATTCGACTGTGCGTGCCAGCTCAGCATCGCACGCCCGCTCCACGAGCTCTTTGCGACTCCCTATTGCGATCGTTCTGTCACATTTATTGCAGACCCACAGGTTAAGAGGTGTCCCCCAATAGCGATCGCGGGACAGGGCCCAGTCTTTTAAGTTGGCAAGAAAGTCAGCGAGTCGACCTGTGCCGACATGCTCTGGGTGCCAGTTGATACGCTGATTATTGGCGATCAGTTCCGCTTTAACCGCGGTCGTACGGATATACCAGGAATCCATCGCATAGTAAATAAGCGGGGTGTCACAACGCCAACAGAACGGATAGTCGTGTTCATAAGAGGCAGTGCGGTAGAGAATCCCGCGTCTCTGTAAATTATCGATAATCATTGGATCGGCCTGTTTGACGAATGTTCCCGCACAGAGCGGGAATGCATCAGTGAATTCACCGCTCAGGTTGACCGGATTGAAGAAAGGAAGATCCTCTTTCTGTCCCAGTTGATAGTCATCTTCCCCAAATGCCGGCGCGGTATGGACAATCCCTGTCCCTTCCTCTATATTGACGAAATCAGCCGCGTACACGTGATACGCATTCTCGTCGTTGATCAAGCGGTAGGGTGGCTCATAGGTGAGTCCGATGAGATCACTGCCGGGAAATTCGCGCCTGAGTGTATAATCACTGCCTAAAGCATGCCCGAGCAATGCTTTTGCCAGAATCAGCCGTTCTTCCTTTAGTTCCACCTCTACGTAGGTCGCGGCAGGGGAAATCGCCAGAGCAATGTTCGCTGGTAGAGTCCATGGAGTCGTCGTCCAGGTCAACAGCGAGGTCTTGCCGAGAAGTTCCGCATTGTAGCGCGCATCTGTGTCGGAAACAAGTGGCATACGGAGGAAGAGGGAGGGATCTTCCACCTGTTTGTACCCTTGCGCCACCTCATGTGAAGAGAGACCGGTTCCGCAGCGCGGACAATAGGGGAGAACTTTATGCCCCTGGTAAAGAAGCCCTTGCGTAAACATCTGGGCAAGCTGCCACCAGACACTCTCGATGTAATCGTCGGAGTAAGTTATATAAGCATTTTCCAGATCGATCCAGAAACCCATCCGTTCGATCATCCGCTCCCATTCACCCTTGTAGCGCCAGACTGACTCCTTGCAACGATTGACGAATTTCTCGACGCCATAGGTTTCGATCTCCTGTTTGCTGTTTATACCGATCTCTTTTTCCACCTCAAGCTCGACTGGAAGGCCGTGTGTATCCCAACCCCCTTTCCGCGTTACATAAAACCCCTGCATCGTCTTGTAGCGGGGGAAAAGATCCTTGTACACACGCGGCATTAGGTGGCCGATATGCGGCCGTCCGTTAGCGGTCGGCGGCCCCTCGTAAAAGACGTAACAACGGTCGTTTTGCGTCCGCTCTAACGATCGTTGGAAGATATTCTCCTCCTTCCAGAATCTCAGTAACGCCTCTTCTCGCTTATGCGGCGAAGAAGTCAGTTTTTTATACTCCATATTGCTTGTCTCCGTCCTCTAAAATGGGTGCAAATCTGTACATTTGAAGATATTATAACAGTAACTACTCAGGTTGTCAGGTTCAGGGTCGAAGATTGCAGGTTCACGGTTCAAGGTTCAAGGTTCAAGGTTGGAGAGATGAAAAAGTGTAAAGATCAAGGCAAATACT
>CAYSQQ010000078.1:0-5098 GCA_964433275.1 uncultured Thermotogae bacterium | reverse complement strand
GTTACAACGATTGTTATTGTCGCCTTCATTCAACCAAAATCACAAATTGCTTGTTTTTCATACTATTCCATTTTTACTTAATTGCAGATATTCATCCGGATGGCGTAACAGAGAATCGATACAGAGCTTAAGATCGCAAGCTAAGCATGATTATGAAGACGCGGATATGTGATTTATTAAGAATGAAGGATGCTGGTAGAGTGCACCCTCCGCAGCACAAGCTTACTGCTGGCGCGGTGATTGAGAGTGCGCCGCTTCCAGATATAGTAACCCTCCTGATGAAACAACATAGCGGCGCACCGGCGAAACTACTGGTCAAACAAGGCGATGTGGTGCAGACCGGCCAGTTGATCGCTGCGGCAACGGCATTCATCTCCGCTCCGGTACACGCCACCCTCTCTGGCGAGGTAAAGCGGATCTCTTCTGTTGTACATCCGCTCACTGGCGAGCTAACAACCGCGGTGACGATCATCTCTGATGGGGCCGATGATTGGGTGGAGACTGTGATGGTTGATCCGGACGGACTGTCGCGTGAGGAGATCATCGCCCGTGTGCAAAGGGCGGGGATCGTGGGACTGGGTGGAGCCGGGTTTCCAACCTATATCAAGCTCCAACCACCGGCAGAGAAGCCGATCCACACTGTTATTGCCAATGGTGCGGAGTGTGAGCCCTACATCACCGCTGATACGCGGCTGATGATCGAGAATCCGGAGAGGGTCGTCACCGGACTGCAGATCGTCATGCGGGTGGTGGAAGCAGAGCAGGCCTACATTGCAATTGAGGAGAACAAGCCGGAGGCAATCGCGCGACTGCGCACCTATCTCGCACAGCTTAATTTGCCACATGTGGACGTCTTTGTCCTTAAAGCATGCTATCCAATGGGCGAAGCAGCAGTCTTGATACGTGAGGTACTCGGAGTTGAGGTCCCAGAAGGCAAACGCTCGCGCGATGTGGGAGCGCTCGTGCAGAATGTCGGCACTCTCGCTGCGATCTATGATACTGTCACCTGCGGTAAACCGCTCGTAGAACGAGTGATGACCATCACCGGGATGGTCGCTAAACCGAAGAACTTGCTCGTACGCTTCGGAACAGCTGCGTCTCATCTCATCGCGCTGTGCGGGGGGGTAAAACCGGGCGGTGATGAACTGCTCTTCGGTGGCCCGATGCTCGGCATTGCTCAACCCTCATACGATTCCCCAGTGATTAAATCTGTCAGCTGCGTGCTTGTAAAACAAAGTATTATAAACGAAGAACGTAACTGTGTGCGTTGTGCCCGCTGCATCAAGGTCTGCCCGATGGGATTGCTGCCGCTGATGTATTATAATTACGTGCGTAAAACGATCTGCGACAGACTGACCGAATACCGGATTGAGACCTGCATGGAGTGTGGGGCCTGTGCTTATGTCTGCCCGGCAAAGATTCCACTCGTTTCCTATATCCAGATCGGAAAAGATGAACTAAGGAAGCAAAAATCCGACAAGTGACTACAAGGAGAAGAGATAGATGAAATCAGGGTCACTGCCTAATCACCAGCCACCACTCCTCCTGTCTCCGGCGCCTCACCTCAAAGGGAGGACGTCGATTGAGCGGGACATGTACATCGTTACTGGTGCGCTCCTACTTCCTTTTTCCGGTGCGGTTTACTTCTTCGGACTCTATGTGCTGCTCATGCTCGCCACTGCACTGATCACCGCGGTGCTTAGCGAGTATATTTGTAAGATGATGCGCAGAAGAGTATTTCACATGGATGGAAGCGCTGTCGTCACCGCGATCCTGTTTACACTGACGCTTCCACCACGCACTCCGCTGTGGATCGTGGCAATAGGCGCATTCTTTGCCATTGCGATCGGCAAGGAGGTCTTTGGCGGACTGGGGCAGAATGTCTTCAATCCGGCGCTTGCTGGGAGGGCCGTTGTCGGGGTCAGCTTTCCAGTCCACTTTACCGAGTATATCGCACCGACTACTCCTTGGCTTGCCGATGGAGTGACTACAGCCACCCCGCTGGCAGTCGGCGCAGCTCCGTACTGGAATCTGTTCATTGGAAATGTTGCCGGCAGCTTAGGTGAAACTTCAGTCTTGTTGATCCTTATCAGTGGAATCATCCTCATCGCCACTGGCCTGATCAAGTGGCAGGTCCCTTTCTTTTATATCGGCATTGTTGCCCTATTCAGTCTTCTTTTGGGACAGGACCCGCTCTTTCATATCCTCGCCGGCGGGCTGATGCTCGGCGCCTTTTTCATGGCGACTGATTATGTCACAACGCCGCTTACCACAAAAGGGAGGATCATCTTTGCGATCGGAGCAGGCATATTGGTCGTGTTGATCCGCTTGTTTGCCCACATGCCCGAAGGGGTCGCCTATTCCATTCTACTGATGAATGGAGTCACCCCACTGATTGACCGTTATATCCGGCCGCGGCCATACGGCTGCCAAGGAAGAAAAATGGGGGCGATACGATGATCAAGAGAAACAGCGGGCCGTTTATAATCCTATTCTTGACACTGATTGTTTTTCTGTCGGTCGTTGCTCTCTTCATGACCGACGATCTTACACAGGAGCGGATTACGGCCGCACGCCAGGCAGCGATCAAGAGGATGCTCACCGCTCTCTTCCCGGAGATGGAGACGTATCACTATGACGCCCAACTGCGGGTATATAGGATCGTTGAGGCGGGCAAGCCGACCGGACAGGCATTCATAGTACAGGCAGGAGGTTATGGAGGACCGATCGATATCATGGTTGGTCTGGAGCCTGATTACAGCTTGCGCGGGATTCGAATCGTCTCCCACCGTGAGACTCCAGGGCTGGGAGCGAGGATCACTGAGGCAGCGTTCTTGGACCGGTTCGTCGGACTTACTGTCGAGCAAATAGCGCTCACCCGCGACGGCGGTGAGATAGATGGGATAACCGCGGCCACGATCAGCGTCCGCGCCGTGATCGATAAGGTACGAGAAGCGATCATCACGAAGATCAATCTTCCAAATACAGAGAAGGAGGAGTAATATGCGTTCTCTGAAGCAGGTTTTTAGTGCTGGGATCATCCGCGCCAACCCGATCTTTATTCTCCTGCTCGGCCTCTGTCCGGCACTTGCGGTGAGTACATCACTGGACAACGCCATCGGAATGACCGCTGCGACAACATTCGTCCTGCTCGGGGCGAACATCACCATCGCAGTGATCAGACGATACGTACCCAAACAAGTGCGGATACCGGTCTTTATCGTTATCATCGCAACCTTGGTGACGATTGTCGATCTGTTACTGCAAGGATTTGCTCCGGCGCTCAGCAAAGCCTTAGGGATCTTTATCCCGCTGATCGTGGTGAATTGCATTATTTTGGGGAGAGCGGAAGCGTTCGCCAGCAAGCAGAGGGTAGGCCGGTCGATCATGGACGCGCTGGGCGTGGGAGTCGGTTTTGGGTGGGGGTTGGCGCTGATCTCGCTCATTCGACAGATCTTTGGCACCGGGTCGCTCTCTCTGTTCGGCCGGCAGTTACTGGTCATTCCCGGGCTTGTCGCAGAGCCGGCAATTATCTTCCTCTTTCCAATGGGCGCGTTCTTCGTAGTTGGTCTCCTACTTGCTCTGTTCAAGTGGTTGGGGGGGAGTAATAATGCGTGAATTGGTAGTGATCTTCTTCGGTATGGCACTGGTGAATAACCTTGTGCTAGTGCGTTTCCTCGGCCTGTGCCCGTTCTTCGGGGTCTCTACCAAGCTGACTAACGCACTTAGCATGGGCATTGCCGTGCTGCTGGTCATGTTGGTCACCTCTGTTGTAACTTGGCCGATCTATCACCTCCTGCTTGTCCCCTACCAGGTACAGTTTATGGAAACTGTGATTTTCATCCTGGTGATCGCTGCCCTCGTGCAGATCATCGAGATAACGATCCGCCGTACTAACCTCGCTCTGTACCAGGCATTGGGGATCTACCTGCCGCTCATCACAACCAACTGCGCCGTGCTCGGGCTGGCGTTCATCAATATTAAGCAAGAGTACACCTTTCTCGAATCGATCTTCGCTTCTCTCGGGGCCGGAATCGGGTTTACACTTGTCCTTATTATCATGTCAGGGATACGTGAGCGACTGGAGATAGCCGATCTACCGCACGCCTTTGAAGGAACACCGATTGCATTCATCATTGCGATGTTTTTGGGGCTGGCCTTTCTCTCATTTGCAGGGATGATCGGATGAGTAGCTCACCGATTATTACGATTCTTCTTTTGACGCTTGTCGGTTTCGGGGCGGGAGTGGCAATCTTTGTAATCAGCAAGGTTCTTCCTAAGGAGGACCCGTCGCTTGAGGAGGCGGAAAGGATCAAAGAGCTTCTTCCAGGAGGCGAGTGCGGCGCCTGCGGCTATCCCGGCTGCTTTGCCTATGCGCAAGCAGTTGTCAAAGACAAGCAGATGCCAGCGCGCGCCCCCTGCCGACCTCTGGTACAGGACAAGGAAGGTCTGCTCCGATTCGAAGCGCACCTGGGACTGTCGATAAATAAGGCACAGTTGGAGAGGAGAGCGCTCGTCCACTGCAGCGGCAACTCACCGAATCTTGCTGCGTACAACGGAATAAACTCCTGTCGTGCCGCAATGCAGCTTGCCTCAGGATTCAGGGAATGTCTGTACGCTTGCCTTGGACTTGTTGATTGCGCGCGTATCTGTCCAGTAAATGCGATCGCGATTGATGCTGAGAGCCGGGTAGCGGTAGTCGATTGGGAAAAGTGTATCGGATGTGGTCTCTGTTCCCCAGCCTGCCCGCAGAATCTCATCGATCTTGTCCCCAAGGCGATGCCACAGTATCTGGGGTGCAATTACCAGGCGGCAAAAGAGATCCCCGGCAGGAAGCGTTGCGCGGTTGGTTGTATACATTGCCGGATCTGCGTCAAAGTCTCGCCGGAAGGCGAAGTGGCCTGGAGCGCAGAGAAGGATCTACCCTGTTTCGATCCGCAGCGATGTCTCTTTGCGGCAGCGGCAATCGCCAAGTGCCCCCGTAAGATTATTTTAAAAATCTCGGCCCCTGAGAAATCAGAATAGAAAAGAGGGTCTTCACGCTCCAGGCAAGGTAACATGGCTGCCTGCCGCCAGACTGCCTAAATAGGTAATTGGA
>CAYSQQ010000077.1:0-5263 GCA_964433275.1 uncultured Thermotogae bacterium | reverse complement strand
GCATGGGAGGCCATAAGAGGAACTTCTCCCAACCCCTTCGCACCGAACGGCCCAGGGATGTCAGGGATGTCCCACGGGAACTTCAGCTTAACTTTTGCCTTTTGCCTTAGCTACTTCTGCGTAGTTGTCCAACTCGCTTCATCTGCTGCTTCGATGAGTCTGTCGATCAACGGATCGATATCGCCAGCTAATATCGTTTCCAGTTTGTGGAGGGTTAATCCGATTTGATGGTCAGTAGCTCGATTTTGCGGAAAGTTATATGTACGAATCTTTTCGCTCCGCTCACCGGTGCCGATCTGCTTTCGTCGTTGTGCAGAGATATCTTCTTCTTTCTGTTTCTCATAAAAATCTTTGAGTCGCGAGCGGAGAATGCGCATCGCTTGTAATTTATTGCGTAATTGTGACTTCTCATCCTGGCAGCTGGAGCTAATTCCAGTCGGAATATGACTTATCCGGACCGCGGAATCAGTGGTGTTGACACTTTGCCCTCCAGGACCGGCAGCGCGAAAGGTCTCTATCTTTATTTCGTTGGGATCTATTTTG
Source organism: uncultured Thermotogae bacterium (assembly GCA_964433275.1). Lineage (GTDB taxonomy): Bacteria > Bipolaricaulota > Bipolaricaulia > UBA7950 > UBA7950 > UBA7950. Next base: position 4,720 of record CAYSQQ010000077.1, on the reverse strand, counting down.
ATCTCCACTTCTTTGGCTTCCGGAAAGACGGCCACCGTTGCTGTCGATGTGTGAATACGTCCTGAAGATTCAGTCTTTGGAACCCGCTGGACGCGGTGAACGCCGCTTTCATAACGAAGACGGCCGTAAACTCCTTTCCCTTCGACGACAAAAGTAATCGCTTTGAATCCATCGATCGGAGTCGGATGGCTGTCCAGAAGGGTGATCTTCCACCTTCTGCCCTCAGCGTAGCGGCTGTACATCCGGAAGAGATCAGCGGCAAAGAGGGCTGATTCGTCTCCGCCTGTTCCCGCCCGTATCTCCACGATTGCGTTCTTTACATCTTCCTTGTTCTCTGGGTGAAGGAGTACTCTGAGATGTGAGATGAGGCGTGTAAGATGCTCTTGTACCTGCTGTAGATCCGTTGTGATTTGCTTGCGCATCTCCGCGTCATCTTCTTCTTGGAGCAGTCCTTCTTCTTCAACGATCAGCTGTTGGAGATTATTCAGTTCTGCAGCAGTTTGGCATATCTTCTGCAGTTTGGTATGCCGTTGGCAGAGGTCACGATATGAGGCCGAGTTTATCACCTGCGGATCACTGATCTTTCTTTCCAGTTCCTTATACTCTACAGCTATCTGTTCCAGTTTTTCACTCAATCGTTGGTCTATCTTGTCGATTGGAATCCTCCTAAGATACCTATACGGTAAAACATACAGCAGAGAACGTAATTCTCCCGTGACTACTCACGTAGTCAGTCTGAAGCTGTTTAGGCTGAAGGCTGAAGGGGTTCTAAAGTAGGTTGAAGGTGGAAGGTTGAAGGCTGAAGGAGGTTCTAAAGAAGGTAAAGGGCTGAAGCAGCCTTCAGCCTTCAGTCTTCAGCCTACTCCCTACCGCCTGCAGCCTACCCACCTGAGTAGTTACATTCTCCCTATTCACTCTTTACCTCTTGTCCTCCATCTATGTTTCGTTCTTAACGTAGAAACCGTTACTCTTTAGCAGCCAAATAATACTATCAATCGATGCGACGTAAAAAGAGTGTTCTGATAAGCATCAGCACCGGAATGATCTCCAAGCGGCCGATCCACATATTGAAAGAGAGTGTTAACTTGGATAAAGAAGCCATCTCAGGATGAGTGATCCCCGCTGTCAAGCCGACGTTTCCCTGTGCGCTGACCACTTCGAAGATGACCTCTGAGAGGGTAAAGTGCGGCGGCACTGTCTGCAAGAGAACGAGAACCCCTATTACAAGAAAGATCATCCACAGGAAGATGATCAAAGAGGCATCCTCCAAACGGCGACCTACGTCGGCTTCGTCGATTGTGGTCGACCCAATGCGAAATGGAACGATCGCTTTCCGCGGTGAAATAATCTTACGAAATCGCCACTGCACTCCTTTTAACAGAATCAGCATCCGTATGATCTTGATCCCGCCGGCAGTAGATCCGGCTGCTCCGCCGATGAACATTCCTCCCGCAAGGAGAAGTTGCGCCGTGGTGCTCCAGCGACCAATCTCCGCTGTTTGAAAGCCGGTGGAAGTAATCGCAGAGATAAACTGAAACGCTGATTGACGCAGTGCAGAGAGCGGGCTCATGGCAAAGCTCTTTTCTATCATGAGTAAGAAAATTCCTACTACCAGAATGATGAGAAGCCAGCGAGTCTGAAAATCTTGCCCCAATATCGTCCCTTTCCCACGTATCATTACGTAATGTACAGCAAAGCTGATTGCTCCAAAGAGCATGATCGGCATGAGAGCAAGTTCGATAGCAGCATTATTGTAATAAGCGATGCTGTTCTCTGTAATCGTGAATCCACCGGTGGAGATTCCGGTCATCGCATGGTTGAACGCCTCCCAGATCGGCATTCCGGCTCCCCACAAAATGACGATACTGATAAATGTGTATAGCAAGTAAATCCACCACATAGTACGCAGCGTCGAGATAATACTCGGTTGGATCTTTTCACCGCGCGCTTCTGCGTAGTAAAGGCTGTGCGTTCCCGCCCCGGGACGCGGCCCGGCAAGGAGAGCGAGCATAAGGACGATTACTCCCATTCCGCCAACCCATTCACTGAAGCTTCGCCACCACTGCAATGTGCGGGGTAACAGGTCAGGACGAATGGTCATTGTTAAACCGGTGCCGGTAAACCCGGAGATCGCTTCGAAAAATGCGGTCAATGGGTTGCGGAAATGGAGCAATGTGTCGCAACTTTGAGCCGGTAAGATCGCAATCAGAATGAATGGCAGCGATCCGATTGCAGCAATAAGCAGCCATCCAAAAGCTGCGATAATCATCCCGTGTTTCAGCTTTGTATCACCAGCAGTACGGCAGGGAAAGTACAATGCTGATCCCAACGCGAATGATACTCCAGCAGTAATGGCGAACGGAATAAGGGTGTGGTATTCAGCAAAGATCAGCGAGATGACCATGGAAATAAGGGCCATCATCCCCACCACTGGCACAAGACGGCCCAGATCACGGAGGATTATTCGCAGGTCGCTGCGGACGTAAACAGGGATAATACTCATCCGGTCAAATGCTCGATCAACTTATCGTTGATGCGCGAGCTGGAGAAAACAGTGATCAAATCTCCAGGCTGGACAACGGTGTCTCCCGAGGGAATCATTGTCTTACCGTCACGTGCGATGGAGACGATCAAAACAGAAGCTGGTACCAGTCCTCGCCGGCCGCATTCGCGTAAACTCTTGCCGACTATTTTACTCTTTGTGGTGATCGTTGAACGGAAGACCTGTGCGCCGCCGTTCAGCGGTGTAAAATCCTTTACTTGAGGGCGTTTAACCGCATTGTATAGATGACTGGCAATAACCTCTTCCGGATTCTCCATTACATGGGCGCCCAGTTTACGGAAGAAATCCACGTGCCCTTTGTCATTGACTATCGATACGAGGGAAGGAACCTTTAGATCCTCTCCAATCGATATGATCATCAAGTTGGTGGCATCATCACTGGTAGTGGCAATCAGCGCATCCGCCCGTTCGGCTTCTGCGTCGTGCATTGTTTCTAATAAAGTTGCATCAGCATTGAGCACCGTAATATCATACTTGCTGCTTATCTCTTTGGCACGCGTGGGATCAATCTCAATGACAACCACATTGTTCTTCTCCCGTGCAGCAATATCAATAAAACTTGCCCCAATAGCTCCTGCACCGACAATAATAATATACATTTTACTAAGTTACCCCCATTTCGATTGGGGAGTAATAGTAGCACAGTTGGGGGCAGAGATCAATGCAAGCAAAGCAAAGCAGATCCTTGTACCTTTGGTTCTGCTTTGCTCAATCTTCTTTTGAAGCTACAAGCGGAATTAAGCTGCCGTGTACACAAGCCCAATTATGAGGACTGATCTATTGGAGCACTGCCAAAAGTTACATTATCATCACCACCACGTCTTGAGCGATATCCGCCATTGGGTGAAACCGGTCCAATCGATGACAATAAAAGTGCTGAAGGTAACGTGCTCAGTTACTCTTACACAGATGTTAAAATTTGTCTCTCCCCAGTCGAATAACTGCGGCGGATAGGGTGCGCCAAAATAGGTATCAATGGCAAGGCGCGTATTTGCAGTAGGAGAAAAGACCGTGAGCGTGATTACTCCCTGGTAAGGATCACGAATCAGATCAAAATTTCTTTCATCCAACGCTAAAATAGATCTGAGCGCTATATCATCCCACTGGCCGCTCAGTTCGACTCCATAGATCGTGATGCCTGTTACCTGCCAATCGGCGAGTAAGAAAGCGGTGTGCAGCCGTATACATCCATACCACAGGTTGAGCGCCGGGGTCATCGTCAGTAATGTTGTTTGCAATGTACTCTTCAGCTCGGTTTTGATATCCAATGGCAGACCAGCAATGCGAGTCACATTGAATTTGAATCGCTGGTATTGAAACCCAGCAACAGAGAAGGTTGTTGTGCTGATAAACTCGCTATTTATCGATGGCACAGCAGTCAATGTAAATGTTGTTCCTGAAAAGGTGATGTATCTCGTAGCAGATAGGGGGTTCGTAGTATATCGCTTCTCTATCGGTGCACGGGGCTGAGGGTGAGTAAAGGTTATCTCATCAAGATTTGCACCCCAAAAGGTAGTGTTAGTAAATGTTATTCTGTCTCCAATATCTTCGGTGAGAACAAAAGCCATCCCGAAGCGGGGGCCGCCGGTAACAGTGGGACCAGTTAGGGCCGTATAAAGAGCGATCGATGTTCCGGCTAACGAGAATTCAATAATCCCTTGTCCGTAAATAAATGCTGCATCTACCGGGTCAAAGAGAATGTTTCCGTCGATCAAGAAAACTCCGAGATTGATGGCAAGCTGGAATTCCTGCCATAACCAGCCATAGATATCAAAGATGGATATACTGTGAATTGCGAAGTCGCGTTGTAAAAAATCGACTTTTAGGATTGATGTGAACGCAGAGAATAAAGGTGTCTGTCGCGGTCTTATTGTAATATCAGCCGACCAACTTCCGGAGAGTGGATATGCCGCAGCAAAGCAACTACATCCGATCATTAAAGCTACGACGGCAATAATTATGCGTATATTAAGCGCCGACAACGTATTCTCTCCCATTATAGTTTTTCAGTCTCAGCAAGGCCTTCTCTCTTTAAGTTTATATAGAAGTGTTGCTGAAAATAAGCCCTCTTTGTTCCCCTGCGCCAAGACATTTGTCAGTATTATCGAGGCAACTCTATCAGGTGGCGAATATACACTCCGTTGGTGTATACTAAAA
>CAYSQQ010000076.1:0-5361 GCA_964433275.1 uncultured Thermotogae bacterium | reverse complement strand
GGTTCACGGTCGGTCACGTTATTTTCAACCCGTTTCATCTTCATCGTTTTCTAATCTTGATCTTTGATTTTTACACTTTTTCATCTCTCCAACCTTGAACCGTGAACCGTGAACCTCGAACCTTTTTCCGCCAGTCCAAGGCTCTCTTTTAACAACGTCACAGCCTGCGTGGGATACTGCTGCGCCATCACTCCAGCAGAAGACATTATGTAATTGCGATCAATCAATACCTTCGCTCCAGGCGGAGGGGAGAGTTCGCTGCCTTTTTTATTCGCCAGCGCCTCTGCCAATACCTCTTTGCCATGGGGATTGTGGGCAAAGAACCCGCCGGTACCGATGACCCACTTCACTTGGCTCAGGTCCTTCCCTTCGGCGATCGTTATCCGGCCTGTCGGTCCGTAGAGCTCTCTAATCCGCCCGGTATGACGCCGCAGCGCCACTGCGATCGCCTCTTGCGCTAATCGAATTGTGAATCGTTCTTCTATTAGTGATGCAGGAACAGAATTTATCGGTAGCTCTTCGATTGCCAATTTAAATTCAGCGACAAGTTTCTCATTACCAATTAAATCAACAGTGTTTTTCGCACTGACAAAGAGCCCTAAATCTCCTTCCACAGTTCGCTTTGCCCGTGGTTCCGGCGCGATGAGAATTTCCGCTATCTCTGCCGAACCTTCTGTGACAGAGTGTATATCTGTTGTTGCACCACCGATATCGATGACGACTAAATCACCGATATCATCTGCCAGCAACTTGGCTGCTTCCATCACTGCTCCCGGAGTCGGAATGATCTTTCCAGTGACGAGATCCCCAATACGATCCATTCCCGGAGCAGTGATGATATGGCGTTCAAAGACCTGTTGGATCGCTCGTCTGGTAGGTTCGATATTGAGCTCATCAAGCCGGGGATAAACATTATCCACAACAGTGAGGTTGTGTGCGGTATCATTGAATATGCGGCTGACTTCTCCTCTTGCCGCGCTGTTTCCGCCGTAAATAACGGGAATTTTACCATCTAATACACCGAGTTGGCATGCATTATAGATAGCAGTCTCTGTTTCTCCTCCCTCTACCCCACCAGCAAGGAGAATGATATTCGGCGTGATCTCTTTGATCTGCGCCAGATCTTTGGCTCCTATCCTGCCTGCCGTCACCAGATGGAGGACCGCTCCTGCACCGAGAGCCGCTTCACGTGCTGCACGCACTGTCATCGCATGGACGAGCCCATGGACAGTCATCTTCAATCCGCCGGCGGCGCTGGAAGAGGCCCACAACGGAATGCCTGTTAGTTGGCAATCGCCATTATCATCAAATGATAGCGGCGATTCTTCATTGCTATGCGCCAGTGTTAAGTCAACAGCAAAAGCTTGCAGCGCTTGCTGTAAACCGAGCATGACATCTCCGGCAAGGACGGTTGTCAGACTTTCTCCAGTCCCTAATAAAGTTGGTTCTTCTTGTAGCGATAGTCCTTTTACCTTCGTTATCGTGCTCCCGATTTCCGCAACTAACAGATCGATCTTTTTCATCAGTATCACACAGTTAATTACCGCCTGCGGCAATAAGAGGCCAACGGCGGCTTAAGAGGCTTGTTACCTCCGATAAAGATTAATTGGACTAAATTGTAGACTAACTCTGGTGTTAACGCAATTGAAGACTGATTTTACCAGCGATTTCTCCGCCGCATGTCAAACAAACCGACAGGAAAACCGCGCCGTTTGAATCCGAAGACAAGCACCAGACCACCGACAAACCCGCCAATGTGAGCGAACCACGCCACTCCTCCTGCCTGTACCCCTCCGATGGCAGCGCTGAAGACCTGGAGAAGGAACCACAGGCCGAGCAGCAAGATCGCCGGCAGATAGATAAGTCGGAGAAAAAAGAAGATCGGTATCAGCGTTAGAACCTGCGAACGGGGAAAGAGTACAAGATAAGCGCCCAATACTCCGGCAATAGCGCCGCTCGCCCCGATCATCGGTATCGCAACTGGCGGCCCGGAAAAGATCTGCGCTGCAGCAGCGCCAACGCCGCAGAGAAGGTAAAAGAGGAAGAACTTTACCCGCCCCATTGCATCTTCCACATTATCACCGAATATCCACAGATAGAGCAGATTCCCTAATAGATGTAACAATCCACCATGGAGGAACATCGAGGTGAAGATAGTCAGTATGAGGGGAAAAGGACTTGCCGGCGGCAGATCGATTCTGTTCAATAATTCACCGGAGATGAGTCCAAACCGGAGGATGAAATAATCTGCTGCAGTGACCGGGTACATAAATGCATCACCATCGCGAAAGAGATGGAGACGATAGGTAGCGGGATTGAAAGCAGGTGGGATTTCAAACCCGTGCGCGAGCCAGGGACGGGCATCGTTCAGCTTCGGCTCGTTCATTTCCAGATAACTTTGATAGAAGAATACAAGGAGATTGACGATGATCAACGTCACCGTGACAAGAGGGAATCGACTGCTCTGGCGGTAATTGCGAATCGGTATCATAATAGCACCATGATCATATCTTACATTTTTCTACCCTGATTCGCATCTTCTTTCTACCCATGTTATAATATACTGGTTTCAGTCGGTTGAAACGACTGAAGATATGCACAAAGAACCGCTAAACAACCACCACCCAAAAAGGAGAAGAGATGGACTTACTTAAAAGACTGAGCCAGGAATGCGGCATTCCTGGGAGAGAAGAGAGAATCCGCGCTCTGATCAAAGAAGAGCTAACCGGGCATGTCTGTGAAATACGTACTGATCGGTTAGGTAACATCATCGCCACTAAAAAAGGGAAAAAGGATTCTTCTACTGCTTCTACCACTCGCTGTGTTGTCGCTGTTGCAGCGCATATGGATGAGATCGGCTTTATGGTCAGTCATATCGACAAAGAGACGGGTTTTTTACGAATTCATCCGGTAGGAGGATTCGATCCCAAAACACTTATTGCTCAACGGGTCACGGTTCACAGTGCATCTGAGCCGCTCATCGGAGCGATCGGCACGAAACCGATTCACATCCTCTCCAAAGCTGATCTCAACAAGCCGTTGGACTTGAAAGATCTATTTGTCGATCTCGGCTTGCCGAAAGAAAAAGTAACTGAGTTAGTTCAGATCGGCGATCCGATAACGTTACGCCAGGATTTTATCTCCTACGGCGATCTCGTCTCTGGCAAAGCACTCGACGATCGGGTCGGCATCTACGTTGGGCTGGAGGCAATCAAACAGACCAAGGACCATGTGGCTGAGATTCATTTCATTGGCACCACCCAAGAAGAGGTCGGACTGCGGGGAGCGAAAGTCGCGGGATTTGAAGTTAAACCGGATATCGGCATCGCGCTTGATGTAACGCTCGCCTGTGATCTTCCTAATGTTGCAGCAGCAGAACAGATAACCAAACTCGGTGCCGGAGTGGCAATAAAGATCAAAGACTCGGCATCCATCTCTCATCCCGGGCTGGTACAGGCATTCCGCCAGCTGGCAGAAGAGAAGAAGATTCCGTATCAGATGGAGATCCTCCCGCGTGGTGGCACTGATGCCGGCGCATTGCAACTCGCCTGGAAAGGGACGGCAGCGATCACATTGTCGATTCCCACCAGATACGTCCATTCGGTCGTTGAATCAGCACATAAAGATGATATTACAGCAACGATTGATCTGCTCGCTGCGTTTCTACAAATCGCCCATACGGTTGATTTATCGCTGTAATGGCGCAGGTACTCTTTGCCGATTTTGATCTTATCGCAACGATGGATGCTAATCGCCGTGAAATACGCGGCGGTTACATCCTCGTTGACGGCAATCGCATCAAAGATCTCGGAGAAGATGCAACCGGGATCAAGGCCGATACCGTAATCTCAGGGAAGGGAAAAATCCTCCTCCCGGGATTTATCAACACGCATCATCATCTGTATCAGACTCTGTTCCGTAACGTCCCGGGCGCAGCCGACAAAGATCTCTTTGATTGGCTCACCTTTTTCTATGAACGATGGGGTCGCCTCGACAGAGAGGCGATTCGGATCAGCGCGGCGATCGGGTGCAGTGAACTCCTCCTCTCCGGCGCAACGACAACCACAGACCATCTCTATCTCTTCCCTCGTGGTCAGAAGCAACTCTTCGACGAAGAAGTTGCAGGAGCGCAAATGGTCGGCATCCGCTTCCACCCCTGTCGTGGTTCGATGTCGCTGTCACAGAAAGACGGCGGACTGCCTCCTGAGGGTGTCGTCCAGACCGAAGAAGAGATAATCACTGATTCGATCCGCGTCATTGAACAGTATCATGACCCCACACCTCTTTCCATGCTCAGAATCGCACTTGCGCCCTGTTCGCCCTTTTCTGTCACCCCTGATCTGATGCGCGAGACAGCAAAACTTGCGGATGAATATGGAGTCCTTTTGCATACTCACCTTGCTGAGACAACCGACGAAGAAGAGTTCTGTTATCAAAAATTCGGAGTCAGACCGGTCGATTACATGGAGCAGCTAAATTGGTTGCGTCCTGATGTCTGGTTTGCTCATCTCGTCCATCTCTCTTCCGCTGATATCGACAAACTCTCGCAAGCGCGCGTCGGAATGGCATACTGTCCAAGTTCGAATATGATCCTCGGTTCAGGCATTGCTCCTGTAACAGAGCTAAAAAAGAGCAAAGTTAAGATTGGACTGGCAGTCGACGGTTCAGCAAGTAATGACACGTCCAATATGATCCGTGAGGTGCGGCAAGCGATGTTACTCCAACGGCTCAGTTATGGTGCTGCAGCGATGACCGCACGTGAAGCGCTCTATCTTGCAACGATGGGCGGAGCGACTGTCCTCCATCGCCAAGATGAGATCGGCTCGCTTGAAAAGGGCAAAGCAGCCGACCTCATTGCGTTCGATCTTTCCGGAATCGAATTTGCCGGTGCCCTCTCTGATCCGCTGGCAGCGATCGTCCATTGCGCTGCAGGACGAATCGACTTAGCAATGGTCAACGGCAATATCTTGGTGCAACAGGGTCGATTAGTCGATGAATCTGTGTTAGCATTAATCCCGCAGCAGAACGCGTTCACGCAGCAATTTACCGAGTAATGAGAGTTACAGTCAAAATCTTTTTCTCGTTCAAAGAAGAGGTCAATGGTGACAATATACTGATTGATCTTCCTGCCGGAGCAAAGGTATCAGACGCATTCGCAAATTTGAGTCAGCGTTTTCCAACCTTAAGTAAGCGTCTTTTTACCGCAAGCGGCGAAATTCAGCCGTATCTCAATGCATTACTAAATGGCGCCAATGTTATCTTCCGACAAGGGTTTAACACCGGCTTAAAAGATGGAGATAGACTCACCATCCTTCCCCCGGTGGGAGGCGGGTAAAGAAAGCGGGTTAATTTCTAACTAGT
>CAYSQQ010000075.1:0-5486 GCA_964433275.1 uncultured Thermotogae bacterium | reverse complement strand
GGACGAGCCCGACTACATTCCTAAGTCCTGTCTATCAGGTACTCGGGGTCGTCCCTGACCCCGATCAGGTTGTCAGAGTCACGGTTCAGGGTTCACGGTTCAGGGTTGGGAGGTTGAATGGTGAATGGTAAATGGTTGGTCACCTTATCTTCAACCCGTTTCATCTTCATTTTTCGGCTCCTCACGGTTGAGACAAGGTAGCTATCAGAGAAGGGCTGAAGAGACCAGTTTGCGCGCAGGTGGATTGGATTTCTTGCAGCGGCCTGCCGGTGCGTGTCCGCACGTTAGACGGGCCTTGGCACAAGGCTTGAAAAGCCCGACAATTAAGAAAAAGCGATCTCTCGCAAAGGCGCGAAGAACGCCAAGTGAAAGACTAAAATGGGGAAAAGAACGAGCGCACTGAGCATCTTTGCTTGATCTTTGATTTTTACACTGCTTCATCTCTCCAACCGTGAACCTTGAACCCCAGAACCTTGAACCTGAGTAGTTACCGTGAACTTGGAACATCGCTGTAGTGTAATTACGGCCCACATGAAACGTCGCAGAGCCTTTAATAAGGAGGGAACAGGGGAGTCGGTTTCCCTCGCCCATACCGATTCGAACGGCAGCCTTCGGATTGGGAAAAATTAACGCCATCAAGGAGGTTAATTAACGTTACAAACCCTGATCCGTAGGAGATGTAAACTCCTTGCTGCGGCTTGTTCCGCGCCACGGACTAACACATGTTGTTCATCTCTATCCTCTGGTGAAGATACAGCAAGATAAACCCACATGGTTCTCCCCTGTTGGTTGGTGGTGACTGTCTCGGCTTTAAGGCCGAGACTATATCACTTATTTATATCAATTGAGGCGGCTGAGCCACCCCAATTGATTCTTTACCATATTTTATCCAAATTATACTACCGCGCTCCATGTTTGTCAAGGAGAATGATCAGCAGTGGGTGGCAAGCGGTAAATAGTGATAGGAAGGGTAATAGGACTTTTGAAAATTTTCTCGCTCAGTTCTCCCGCCATATTAACTGTAGTCAATGATAAAACTTTTGCACTTTGGACCGAATCCCGCCTCCTGACCTTAAACTTTCAGTCGCGCTGCTCTGCGAACTCTGGTTGCAAAGTTGAAAGACGCATTGCCAATGCGTATCCTGTTATAGTAAACAGGGCGGAAACAACTATGTATCTGTAACTACTCAGGTTGTCAGGTTCAGGGTTCACGGTTCCCTGTCTGCGTGCGGACACGCACAGGCAGGAAGGTTAGAAAACGATGAAAATTGAACAATTTGAAGATATTGAGGCATGGCAACTGGCGCGAGAATTGACTCGAAAAGTGTACAATCTAACAAAGAAACCGGGATTTGCAAAAGACTACGGCCTAAAAAAACAGATACAAAATGCTGCAGGCTCATCAATGCATAATATCGCAGAGGGATTCGATTCAGAGACCAATGCGGAGTTCATCCGATTCTTACGATATGCCAAACGATCTTGCACGGAAGTCCAGAGTGAACTCTATGTCACTCTCGATGAAAACTACATATCACTCAACGAATTCAAAGATGTTTACGAACAGGCCAGACGAATACGTGCTGCCGTTCGTGGATTCATCAACTATCTCAAGAAATATGAAGAACGCAAGGCGAACAACCGTGAACCGTGAACCGTGAATCTGATAACCTAAATAGTTACATGTATTTTTTCTTTTACCGGAGGTAACCGTGCAGATAGCATATATCAAGCAATTGCCAACCAAAATTGGCGAGCAGGTAACACTGCGGGGTTGGTTGTACAACAAGCGTTCAAGTGGAAAAATTCAGTTTCTACAGATCCGTGATGGCACTGGTATCGTGCAGGCCGTGATCACTGCCGACCGATCAGCGCCGGAAGTCTTCCAATGTGCACAAGCTCTTACCAAAGAATCATCGCTTATTATCCGCGGCACAGTGCGCCAAGATAATCGCGCCCCGAGCGGTTGTGAAATCGATATCGCTACCATTGATATCGTACATTTAAACAGCGAACAGTTCCCGATTGAGCTCAAACAGCAGACATCACAGTATCTTATGGACCATCGCCATTTATGGATTAGAACCGGCAACCAAGTTTCAATTCTTAGAATCAGAGATGCTGTAATGCACGCCATTCGGCAATTTTTTTATGAATATGGATTTATCGCTACCGAAGCGCCGATTCTCACTGGAACAGCGGTGGAAGGGACGACGACCTTGTTTGAAATGGACTATTTCGGTCGACCGGCCTACCTGTCGCAGAGCGGGCAACTCCATCTGGAAGCAACTGCGATGGCTTTGGGACGTGTTTATTGGATTGGGCCTATCTTTCGGGCCGAGAAATCAAAGACACGCAAACATTTAACAGAATTCTGGATGGCAGAAGCTGAGATGGCCTACTATGACCATAATGACAACTTAACTCTGCAACAGAAGCTGATCAATTACATCGTCAACCGGGTGATCGACGAGCGGGAACAAGAGTTAACGACGATGGGGCGTGATATCGACCTTCTCCGTGCGGAAGTCACGTTGCCATTCCCGCGGATCACTTATCGGGCAGCGATAGATCTTCTCCGAAAAAAAGGATTGGAGATCTCCTTCGGGGATGACTTCGGCGCACCACATGAAGAGGAACTGGGTAACCATTTTGGAAAACCGGTCTTTGTCGAGTTATTGCCGAAATCGATCAAACCGTTTTACATGAAGCGTGACTCAAGTGATCCAAGCTGCGTGCTCGCAGCTGATCTGATCGGGCCGGAAGGATACGGCGAGTTGATCGGCGGAAGTCAACGCGTCGATTCGCTGGACGAACTGAAATCCCAATTGGCAGAAGAGAATCTGCCAGCAGAGCCGTATGAATGGTACCTCGATCTGCGACGCTACGGTTCTGTGCCTCATAGCGGGTTCGGCCTTGGTGTGGAGCGAACGATCGCCTGGATATGTGGAATAGCGCATATCCGCGAAACAGTCCCATTTGCCCGCCAGATTAATCGTCTCTATCCGTAATCGACGTTACAAGCCCTATCGCTGACAACAAGGACAATAACAGATTCTCTCTTTGGCATAGCGAATCTCTGCGATACGCCCGCTGCATACCAGGCACGGTTTGCCTGCCCGGTCGCGTATCTGCAGGAAATCATTCGCTTCATCGACAAATAGGCCGTCGCCGATCCGGCGCTCAATCTTTTTAATTGCTGTAGTGAGCACTTTACGTATACTGGCGTGTAAGGAAACGATCTCTTTTTCAGTGAGGGTGTTGGCATAACGGATCGGTGATAGTTGTGCGGTGAATAGTATTTCATCACTGTAGATAGGTCCGATTCCCGCGATAAGCCGTTGATCGATGAGCAGATTCCTGATCTCTTTATGCCGCCCGGCAGTGATTTTTGCCAATACAGCGGCGGTGAATTCGGTTGATAATGGTTCTAACCCGCAATGAGTGATCGCCTCCACTTGATCGGGATAGTTCACCAGGTAGAGAGCAGCCGCTTTGCGACGCCGGTCTTCGATCAGCCGCAGATCACAATTATCGGCAAAAGTGGCGGCAAAACTGGTCGCTTTGGTCAACCGCGTATTGGAGCGGCAATATACAAGACGGCCGGTCGCTGTAAGATGAACTACAAGATAGCTTCCACTGTGAAGTTTCAACAGCAGAAACTGACCGCGATGTTCACTGGCAATAAATCTACTGCCAATAATCGACGCAATCGAAGGGGTAGACGTCCTCACCGTCGTTGATCCACAGGCAGAGACAGCAATTATCTCTTTGTCGCATATCTTCGGCTGTAAGTTAGCACAGAGAACCGCAAGCTGAGGTAATTCCGCCATTGTTTATCCTTTCGGCGCTGCAATATCAGTCTGGCAACGACAACCCTTATCGATTAGCGACATGGATCGCCTTTCCGATCGCGTTCGCTGCTGCCTCAAGCAGACCTTCCGACAAGGTCGGATGCGGATGGACTGTCTCTCCGATCGCTTCGAGCGGAAGTCCGGCTTCGATCGCCAGCGCGGCTTCGGAGATGAGGTTTGCCGCTTCCGCTCCCACTATCTGGACGCCGAGGAGGAGATGGTCGCGTTGATCGGCAACGACTTGGAAGAATCCTTCCGTCTTTCTCATTCCACGCGCTTTACCCAGAGCAGCGTATGGACAACGACCGACAATAACATCATATCCCTTCTCTTTTGCTGTCTTTTCAGAGATGCCAACAGAAGCAATCTGCGGATCGGTGAAGATCGCTTGTGGGATTTTATCGCAGCTCAAAGAGCGGCTTTTACCCTGTAAGCTCTCAGCAAACAGGAGACCTTCTGCTGATGCCTTATGGGCGAGCATTGGACCAGGAACAAGATCGCCGATCGCGTAGACACTTGCCACTGCTGTCTCCATCCCTGGCCCAACTTCGATGAATCGTTGCGCGTTAGGCGCCAGCTTAATCGTCTCCAATCCCAGATCATCGCTGCGCGATCGCCGACCAACCGCCAACAGAATTTTACGCGCCTTAATCTCCAATATCCCATTTCTTCCTGCAGCCTGCAGGATGATCCCTTCGTCTGTTCTGCGATACAATTTAGCAGCGGTATTAGTATGAATGGTGATTCCCTGAGCAGTGAGGGCTCGTTTAAGAACCGAGAGCGCCCGACGGTCGATCTCTATTCCGGGCAGAATATCCGGCATCATTTCGATGATCGTGATTTCACTACCCAAACGACGATATATTGTTGCCAGCTCAAGACCGATCACTCCACCGCCGATTATAACGAGGTGTTTTGGGATCTCTGTGAGTCGCAACGCATCATCCGAGCTCCAAATATTATCATCCGCGAATGAAAAGCCAGGTATCTCCAGCGGCGCTGATCCAGTGGCGAGGACGATCCGTTTCGCTGCGATTTCATCGTGATTGGCAACGACAATGCGACCGCGGCCGGCAAGGCGACCGCGGCCGTTGACGAGCGTCACCCCATGTGATTTAAAGAGTGACTTTATGCCGGTGGATAGACTTGTCACCACTTCTTCCTTCCACGCCGCAAGACGAGTCAGATCAAGCTCAATCTTGTTGGTATGGATGCCGATCTCCTCGGCACGGCCTATCTCATGCAGAAGCTCGGTTGCTGCATAGAGCGTCTTGGTGGGAATACATCCGTGGTTAAGACAGACCCCTCCCAGCTCTCCCTCTTCAATCACTACTGTCTTAAAACCGAGTTGAGTCGTTCTGATCGCTGTAACATAACCCCCTGGACCGGCGCCGATAATCGCTATGTCAAACATCGTTTCTCTCCTTTTTATTAATAGTCTGGAAGTTTATGGTCTTCCGACAGTCTTTGATCTGCAAAATCGCGTGGCAACAATTCCCGCTTGGCGACAGAAACAGACAACACAGATGACGAAAATACAACCAAAGTTTATCCTGCTTGCAGCAGACTGTAAAGCGGTGGTTCTCTTTTCATGCAGAAACCATCCACACAGAAGAGGTTGGCTTTACACAG